>NZ_JBFUIP010000162.1:0-13102 GCF_056401815.1 Aminobacter sp. P4_D5
AGGGGCGGTGTCCCGCCCCTTGCTCATCATCGCCGGCGCCGGCTCGGGAAAAACCAATACGCTTGCCCACCGAGTTGCCCACCTGATCGTGCGTGGAGCCGATCCGCGCCGCATTCTCCTGATGACGTTCTCGCGCCGCGCGGCGGCCGAGATGACCAAACGCGTCGAACGCATTGCTGCCGACGTATTGAAGGAGCGCGCTGCGAGCCTCATGGAGGGGCTGACCTGGGCTGGTACATTCCATTCCGTTGGCGCCAGGCTGCTCAGGGATTATGCTCAGGAGATCGGGCTCGAACCCACATTCACGATTCATGATCGGGAAGACTCGGCCGATCTGATGAACTTGGTTCGCCACGAGCTCGGCTACTCCGAGACGGGGAGCCGATTTCCCACCAAGGCAACCTGCCTGGCGATCTATTCCCGGGTCGTCAATTCCCAGGACACGGTCGAGGCCGTGCTGGGCAGCTACTACCCGTGGTGCATCGGCTGGAGCGACGAGCTGAAGCGCCTGTTCGGTGCCTATGTCGAAGCCAAGCAGGTCCAGAACATCCTCGATTACGATGATCTGCTGCTCTACTGGTCGCAGATGGCTGCGGAGCCGGAGATCGCAGCACACCTCGCCTCGCGTTTCGACCACATCCTTGTCGACGAATACCAGGACACGAACAGGCTGCAGGCTGCGATTCTGACGGCAATCAAGCCCGACGGCCACGGCCTGACGGTGGTGGGCGACGACGCCCAGTCGATCTATTCGTTCCGCGCCGCCGAAGTCCGCAACATCCTTGACTTCCCTGCCCTGTTTCCCGAAGCCGCGGATGTGGTGACGCTCGACCGCAACTATCGTTCGACAGATGCCATCCTGAACGCCGCCAATGCCGTCATCGGCGAGGCCTTCGAGCGCTTCACCAAGAACCTCTGGACCGAACGAACCTCACAGGAAAAGCCGTTCATCGTGACCGTGCCCGACGAGGCAGAACAGGCGAGCTATGTCTGCGACGAAGTCTTGAAGGAGCGCGAAGCGGGTACGCTATTGAAGGAGCAGGCCGTCCTCTTCCGGGCCGCGCATCATTCGGGGCCACTTGAGGTCGAACTCACCCGCCGCAACATCCCCTTCGTGAAGTTCGGCGGCCTGAAATTCCTGGATGCAGCCCACATCAAGGACGTGCTGGCGGTGCTGCGCTTCGCCCAGAACCCACGCGATCGGATCGCCGGCTTCCGAGTGATGCAGCTGATGCCGGGCATCGGCCCCTCGTTGGCCTCGAATGCCATCGACAGTATGGAACAGTCGCTCGACCTGGAGATGGGACTGGCGAGGTTCGTCCCACCGGCCCGGGCGGCAGGTGATTGGCCCGACTTTGTCGACCTCTTCTCCGAGCTAAGGCGCGGCCCCGGGTGGCCCGCCGAGATGGAGCGGGCGCGGCACTGGTACGAGCCGCATCTCGACCGCAAACACGAGGACGCAACGACGCGGCGGGCTGATCTTCTCCAGCTCGAACAGATCGCTTCGGGTTATCCGACCCGCGAGCGTTTCCTCACCGACCTGACACTGGATCCGCCCTCGGCAACGAGCGACGAAGCCGGCCCCCCTCACCTCGACGAGGACTATCTGATCTTGTCGACCATCCATTCGGCCAAGGGCCAGGAGTGGACCAAGGTGTTCGTCCTCAATGCGGTAGACGGTTGCATCCCGATCGACCTGAGCGCAGGCGAGCGCAAAGAACTGGAGGAAGAACGCCGACTGCTCTATGTCGCGATGACGAGGGCCAAGGACTCCCTCCACCTCATCACGCCGCAACGGTTCTTCACCTCCGGCCAGGTCGCGCGTGGCGACAGACATGTCTACGCTTCGCGCACGCGTTTCATCCCGGCGCATCTTCTGGAGCACTTCAAGGCCACGTCATGGACAAGCCAGTCGTTTCGTCAAGACAAGGCAGCACGGCCGCGTACAACCGTCGACATCAAGGGTAAGATGCGGTCGATGTGGAAGTAGCTCACGCTCAAATGGGGTTGAGAACGCCGGGCGTATCGTTTCGGTGATCTTACCTTTCGACCGATCATCCACATCGACATCAACTGGGATGACAAACGGCTTCATTAGGTCCGCAGGATCGGTTTCTCGTACCGAACGAGCTTACGAGGCCGAGCTCAGAAAGGCGTTCGACGCCCTACCCTGGCGCGAGCACTGGAGGGCACTTCTGCCTGGCCTCTTACTGTTCATTCTGATGATCGAGATGGCCGTTGCATTCGTCGCAGATGCGCCACGATGTCTCGCGGCAGTCTGCATCGCCGCGACTGTCTGGGCTCTAGGGTGCGAGGCTTGCGGCAGTAGGCTGGAAAGCTCGAGCTGAAAAACCGCGTAGAATCTGCAGCTCCAGCACTACGATCGTGCGCCAGCAGCTTCCACGAATGCGTCAAATATCAAGGCACCGGGGTGTTCATTCACATCGAACTTTTCGGGATGCCATTGCAGCCCTATGGCAAAGGAACGCGACGGCACCTCAATGGCTTCGACCACGCCATCCGGTCCATGGGCTGCTACGACGACATTGCTGGATATCTCAACGAGCGCCTCTCGATGAAAGCTATTGACGCTGAACGCGTGGACACCAAAGATGTCGGCCATTCGGGTGCCCCTCTTGATACTCACATCGTGGAATACGTTGGCTTGGTCATGGTTCAGTGCGCCCGGCCACGACGAATGCACATCCGAGACCATCCGGCAGCCGTTGAGACATCCGAGCATCTGCATGCCATTGCAGATACCGAGCACGGGTTTGTCGCGAGCAAGAAACCCTTCCATCAGCGCAATCTCTATGGCTACGCGGTCTGACGTCGGATACTTGGATTGGTCACCTTCGACGTACCACTTCTCAGGGAAGTTTATCCGTCCACCGATACTCAAGAACCCGTCGAATTCGTCTGCCACCTGGTCGAGCGTGTCAGCCACGTATGGAATGCCAATCGGAAGGGCTCCCGCCGAGGCTATGGCTGAAAAGTAGTTCTTCGAGGTCTCGTACAGGCCTCCGCCAGAACTGGTGTTTTCATCCATGATCACAGCGATAATAGGCTTGCGTGCCATTGTGTTCCTGCCGGGGCTCTAGAAGTTTCACAAACAAGTACGTGCATGTGCCAAAACAAATGTCACGAGACTTCGCTCGTGCAACCGAATGTTCACCAACTAAGTTGCTTCGGAATATCGCACCCGATGGCCCTTGCCTATCTGGAGGCGCTCAGGATTTTTCGGCATGGGCAGGCTCGTTTGCAGGAGGATTGGCTGACTGGTCGACGGCGATGGAGGGTGCGCCGACACGGTGGAACCCTCTTACCTCTCCCAGAATGCCGCGCGGGCGCAGAAGCAGGATCGCGCAGAGTGCCGTCCCGATCATGACGATCTGCAGCGATGCGGCGCGCGCTTGCTGTTCCGGCGGAAACAATGCTGACACCGTACTGGCTGAAACCGCCCAGATGCCCCATACGACGACCGCGCCGAGGATGGCGCCTCGGTTGTTGCCGGAGCCGCCAACGATCAGCATCGCCCAGACCTGGAAGGTGAGTGTCGGCATGTAATTGTCGGGGGCGATGAAGCCGATGAAATGCGCCTGCGTGGCGCCGGCAAGCCCCATGATGGCGCCGCCGATGGCAAATGCCTGGAGCCGGAACCGCACGGCGTTCTTGCCCAGCGCAAGGGCCGCCGTCTCATCCTCGCGGATGGCGCGAAGCACCCTGCCCCACGGGCTGCGCGCCAGCCGCTCCAGCGCGAGATAAAGCAGGATGACGATTGCCGCGAGCACCGCCAGATTTAGCGCGCTGAACAGAGAGGGATTTCCGGCAAGGCTGGCGAAGGGCCGTGGAATGAAGCTGATGCCGAAGGGGCCGCCGGTCACCGGTTCCAGGTTGAGCACGCACAATTGCACCGCGACGGCGACGCCGAAGGTGGCAATGGCCAGATAGTCGGCGCGCAGCCTGATCGTCAGCGCCCCAACCAGGAGGGTCGCCAAGCCGGTGGCGAGTGCACCGCCGAGCCAGCCGATGACGATTGGCATGTCGAAGCCGCCAAGGCGGCCGGGCGCATCAGGCGTGGTCAGAAGCGCCGAGACATAAGCGCCGATCGCAACGAAGCCCGCGATGCCGACATTGAATAGGCCGGTCTGTCCCCACTGCACGTTGAGGCCGAGACAGATGATGGCGTAGGTCAGCGCCATCGTCAGGAAAAATGCGCCATAGGCCATCAAGTCGAAAATCATTCCGGCCTCCCAAATAGGCCTTGAGGCCGCAAGAGCAGGATCACCACGAGGATGACGAAAGCGATCGCCGAGCGCCATTCGGCGCCGATTAGTTGCACGGCCAGCGCCTCGGCAAGTCCGACAATCAGCCCGGCAATCATGGCACCTGGCACGCTGCCAATGCCACCCAGGATAGCGGCAGCAAACAACGGCAGCAGAAGGTCTAGCCCCATCTGCGGGCGGATCTGAACCAGCAGTCCGGCCATCACGCCAGCGATGCAGGCGAGCCCCGCACCGAGCACCCAGACCGTACGGATCACCTTGCGCACGTCGATGCCGACAACGCCGGAAAGCTGCGGGTTTTCGCTGACCGCGCGCATCGAGCGTCCGATCGCTGTGCGCGTCAACAGGAGATGTACCGATGCCACCAGCACCGCCGCGACGCCGAGGGTTAGCAACTGGTCCGGCGTGGCGCGCAGCCCGCCGCCAAGCGGAAACGCGATCTGCAGCGCTTTGGTATAATAGAACGGCTGCGAGGTGAAGATGAATTCGAGAAGGTTGCGCAGGGTGAGTGCTGCGCCAAAACTCGCCATCACCAGGATGATCACCGCGCTGCGGCGCTCACGAAGCGGGCCGAAAAGCACGGCATCGACAAGCAGCGCCAGACCCGCGGTGAGGATGACTGCGATCACCGCCGCGAACGGCAGCGACCAGCCGAATGAAAACGGCCCGATCGGCGTCAACAGCGAGCCGGAGAGATAGCCGAGCGCACCGCTCACCGCGAGTGCGAAATAGGCGCCCCAGGCGACGAACTCGCCATGCGCGAAATTGGCGAAGCGCAGGATCGAATAAGTCAGCGTGACGCCGATCGCGCCAAGCCCGATCATCGAGCCGGTGATGAGGCCGTCCATCAGTGCTTGCGGGTTCATGAAGCCACCGGATTTTTGGCGTGGCGAGCGCCGAGATAGAGTTCGGCGACGATCGGATCGTCGGCAAGCCGCGACGCGGCCCCCTCATGCGCGATCAGGCCCTCGACGAGTATGACTGCCCTGTCGGCGACGGCGAGCGCGGCCTTGACGTTCTGCTCGACCAGAACGGTCGTCACGCCGGTTTTGTTGATGGTGGCAAGGCGGTCGAAAACCTCCGACACGATTTTTGGCGACAGACCGGCAGATGGTTCGTCGAGGATCAGCACGGATGGCTCGACGACCAGCGCACGGGCCACCGCCAGCATCTGGCGCTGTCCGCCCGAAAGCTGGCCGGCCCGGTGGGAAGGCCGCGAGCCAAGGTCGGGGAACATTGCGTAAAGTGCAGCGATCCTGTCGTTTCGCCGATCCTTCGGCAGGATGTTGGCGGCGATCTGAAGATTTTCATGGATGGTGAGCGTGGTGAAGATGTTCTCCGTCTGCGGCACGAAGGCCAAGCCATGGCGGATCTTTTCGTGGCTCGGCATGGCGGTGATATCGGCGCCGCCAAGCAGAACCTCTCCCGAGTGCACGGGAACCAGCCCGGCAATTGTCTTGACCAGGGTCGACTTGCCGGCCCCATTGGGGCCAAGCAGCACGACGAACTCGCCTTCATGCACTGAGAAATCGACGCCGCGCACGATCGGCAGGTCACGTTCGTAGCCGGCAACCAGCGCTCGGGTCGACAGTACGGGGTGCATGGTGGCGGTCATGCGACGCCTCCGAGATAGGCGCTAACGACAGCAGGGTGGCGGGAAACCTCCGCCGGCGTGCCTTCCGCCAGCAGCTTGCCTGCAGCCATCACGATCACCCGGTCGCATAGCCGCGCCACCATCTCCATGTTGTGTTCGATCAGCAGGATGGTCTTGCCTTGTGCATTCAGCGCGCGGACGCGGTCGATGATGAGTTCGAGCAACGTCGGATTTACGCCAGCCGCCGGCTCGTCCAGCAGGATCACGTCAGGGTCGGCCATCAGGATGCGCGCCAGTTCGAGCAGCTTGCGCTGGCCGCCCGACAAAACACGCGCCGGCTCGTTCTGTAATTTCGACAAAAGCACGAAATCGAGCAGCCCGCGCGCCTTCTCTACTGCCGCCCGCTGTTCGGCGGCGACCTTGCCTGCGCCGATAAAATTCATCCAGAAACGCTCGCCTGACTGATTCTGGGCGCCTGCCAACACGTTTTCAAGCACAGTCATTTCAGCGAAGGGACGCGGTATCTGAAAGGTACGGCCGACGCCGCGCCCGATGCGTTTTTCGGCGCCTTCGCCCGATACCTCGGCATCGGCGATCCTGATAGCACCAGACGTCGGCTTCATTGCCCCGGCGATCAGGTTGAACATGGTGGTCTTGCCCGCGCCGTTCGGGCCGATCAGCCCGACCATATCGCCCCGTCGCAGCGTCATCGACATGCCGTCGACCGCGCGCAGGCCGCCAAACTGCTTCACCAGGTCGCTGACCTCGATCAGGGGCGCATCGCCGTGAGCTAAACCGTTGGTCGAGAAGCTAGCCTGCATTCGAACTGCCGCGCCCAGTCGTGATCGTTGATGTTTGATCAAACTACATTGACACATTCGCGTATGGCAAGTAGAAAAACGGTGCCGATCATGATCGAAGGACTGCACGTTGAACGCCAACAATCTCCATGCTGTCGACCAGCGCGGCTCCAGCGCTTCGAAGGAGGGCAATTCCGGCCAGCGCAACGCCCTTGCGCCCGTCGGCCGCGAAACGCTGCATGAACGCGTCTATGCCGAATTGCGGCGCTCGCTGATCCATGGCGTTTTCGAAGCCGGCCAAGTGTTGCGGATCGTCGAACTGGCGGAAACGCTGCAGACCAGCACGATGCCTGTGCGCGAGGCGCTGGCGCGGCTCATTTCAGAGCAGGCACTCGAAGCACTTCCTAGCCGTTCAGTGCGCGTGCCGCTGGTCACCCGCGAACGGCTAGACGACCTTGCACAGGCGCGCCAGCTGATCGAGGAGCAACTGGTGGCGTTGGCTCTGCCCAACCTCGGTAAGGACGATTTCAATGAGTTGCGGCGGCTGACGCTCGCCTGCGAAGCGGCTTTCAAAAGCCACGATCCGGACAGGGCGCGTACGACATCCGAGCTCAACCACGCTTTCCACTTCTATATCTATCAAGCAGCGCGGTCGGCTGTACTCATCCCGATCGTCGAGAGTCTCTGGCTGCAATCCGGCCCCTATGTGCGCGCCGCGGCCCACATCCACGACGAAAACCGCGGCATACCTGCCGTGCATCATCACTGGGCGCTAATCGGAGCCCTGGAACGGGGCGACAAGGACGGCGCCAAGCGTGCGCTCACCGACGACATCACCCGCTCCTTCGATCTCGTCCGCAATCACCTTATCGCCATCGGCAATGGCGACGGGCAGGAGTAGATAATGACCGACGGCAAGGACGAAGCATTCGAACTTTTTGATCTGCGGGTCGAGGTCACTGCACCCGAGAACGGCCCCATCTATTGCGGCGCCAAACCTGGCGATCACTTCGAGTTGCGCGGCGAAATGCTCTTCCTGCCTCAGGGCCAGGGTTTCTCCATCTATTCGCTGGCTTCGGTGTTACCGCTGTTGGCGGCAAAGCAGCGCCCCACGCACCAGAACGACTGGATGACGACCGACGCGGAGGTGGCCTGCCCCGACCCCAATTGTTCGACGCGGCTGCGTATCACACGCACCGGGCTGCGCCGTTTCAACCATTCCGACACCACAGCCGTCCCCCTCCCCGGCGCTTGAGGACAGACATGCAGAAATTTCAACTGACGCCAGACTATGAAATATCGCGTGTCATTCGCGGCGGCTGGCAGATGGCCGGCGGCCATGGCGAAATCCGCGCCGACGAAGCCATGGCCGACATGACGGCATTTGCCGATGCAGGCATAACCACGTTCGACTGTGCAGACATCTACACCGGCGTCGAGGAGCTGATCGGCCAGTTTCGCGCGCACTATCGCAACCTGCGCGGCCAGGAAGCGCTCGATAAAATCCATGTGCACACCAAATTTGTTCCCGATCTCGACATCCTTGCGCACATCAGGAAGCAGAACGTCGAAAGCGTCATCGACCAGTCGCTGCGCCGGCTGAAGACGGAGCGGATCGATCTCGTTCAGTTCCACTGGTGGGATTATGACCAGCCACTGTGGCTGGATACCGCGCATTGGCTCGAAGAACTTCGCCGCGCAGGCAAGATCCGCAACTTCGGTGGCACCAATTTCGACACTGACCACATGACCGCCATCATCGACAGCGGCGTGCCGCTTGTCTCGATGCAAGTGCAATATTCCCTGCTCGACACCCGGCCACAGGGGACGATGGTCCCGGCGATTGCCCAGCGCGGCGTGTCGCTGCTCTGTTACGGAAGTGTCGCCGGCGGCTTCCTCAGCGACCGCTGGCTGGGCGTTGCCGAGCCAGGCGAGCCGTTGGAAAACCGATCGCTCACCAAATACAAGCTCATCATCGACGATTTAGGCGGCTGGGACCTGTTTCAGGCGCTGCTCCGGGCCTTGCGGGAGATCGCCGACCGCCATCAGACCGATGTAGCGACGGTGGCGAGTGCAGCCGTGCTTTTGCGCCCGGGCGTAGCCGCCGTCATCGTGGGGGCGCGCAACCGCGCGCATCTCGCCTCGAACCTTGCGATATCCGACATCTCGCTGACGCCCGCCGACATGGGACAGATCGATGCGGTGCTGGCTTCCGCGACCCCGCTTGTCGGCGACGTGTACGCGCTGGAGCGCGATCGCACCGGCCGCCATGGCTCGATCATGAAATACAACCTCAACAAGGGAGCCGCCTGAAAGCAGCTCCAGAAAATCCGCCTGAACCACTGGCCGACAGGGAACCGGCCAAACAACAAAGAAGGGGAATGGAAATGAAAAGAACACTGCTTCTGACCACCGCGTTTGCGGCCCTAGCGCTCGGAGCCGCCGCGCCCGCCAATGCCGCGGATTGCGACATCACCATCGGCATGGTGATGGAACTGACCGGCCCGGCCGGCGCCTATGGACAGGCCGGCGCGAAAGCCGTCGACATGGCATTCCGCGACTTCAACGAAGCCGGCGGCGTCGGCGGCTGCAAGCTGGTCACCGATACGCGCGACAGCCAGAGCCAGGGCACCGTTGCCGTTGACCAGGCAACACAGCTCGTCAACATCAAGAAAGTACCGGTGATTATCGGGGGCATCATTTCCTCGGTGTCGATCCCGATCCTCACCTCGGTCACTGCGCCCGCCGGTGTCGTGCAGGTCTCGCCGGCATCGTCCTCGCCGACGCTGACCGAGCTCGCCCGCGACGGCAAGACCAACGGTGTGTTCTTCCGCACCATCACCTCCGACGCGCTGCAGGGAACCGCTGCCGCCAGGTTTGCGCTCGACCAAGGCCTGAAGAAGATCGCCATCGTCCATGTCAACAACGACTTCGGCGTCAACATGGTGCGCGAGTTCAAGGCCGCCTACGAAAAGCTCGGCGGCGTCATCACCTCGGTCACGCCCTACAACGAAAAGCAGGCTAGCTACTCGGCGGAAGCAACTTCGGCAATGGCAGGCGAACCCGAGGCGCTTTACCTCGTCAGCTATCCCGTCGACGGCGCAACGATCGCGCGCGCTTGGATTTCCAACGGAGGTCCGCAGAAATTCCTGCTCAACGACGGGATGAACTCGTCAGACTTCGTAGCAGCCGTCGGCGCGCAGTATCTGGAAAACGCCTTCGGAACCTCGTCGGGCACCAGCAAGACGGCATCGACCGAATACTTCAACGCCAATTTCGAGAGCTTCTCCAACGGCATCAAGCCGGATGCTCCCGCTGCCGACCGTTCCTATGACGCTGGCGCCATCGTGGCGCTTGCCGTCGCCAAGGCAGGCAAGGGCGACGCAGCCGCAATCAAGGCCGCCATTCCCCAGGTCGTTGCCGCCGACGGCGAACCTATCCACGCCGGCAAGGAAGAGTTCACCAAGGCCTTGGCGCTGATCAAGGAAGGCAAACCGGTCAAGTATGAAGGCGTCATCGGCCCGGTGAGCTTCGATGAGCATGGCGACATCACTGGCCCGTTCAGGCTGTGGCGCATTCAGTCGGGCGAAGTGAAGACAATCGGCGAGATGAGCGCCGCCGACGTGACCAAGCTCAAGGCCGAGCTTGAAAAATAGCTACGGCCACTGTCTGCAGCAAATCATGTAGCAATCCCCGAAGCGCCTGACTGCGCTTCGGGGATTGTTATTGACGAACGGTGGTGCGGTTTCCGATCCGGAAGATGTATGGGTTCTCCTCTGGATTACGCCGCTGGAATTGCGCCTATCGCTGAATATCGCGCTGCCCGATCTTCGAAGTGCGCCCAAGCTTGCACTCGCCGATGCTGAGTGTTGGCGGGGGACAAGCCCGAGCCAGGCTGCGAAGGCGCGCCCGCGCTGGAAGCTTGCCATGTACGAACGTTTCGATCGTCATGGCAGTGACCGGACCGATGCCAGGCATGCGGCGCAAGCGTGTAGCGATGGCGGTTTGCTTCGTCGGCGACCCGCACGTCTAGCGCTTCGATCCGCTTCGTAAGCTGCGCAATCTGGTCGAGGTAGAGATGACCGAGATCGTGGACCAGGTCGGGCAGGTCATTGCCTGCTTGAGCAAGGATGGCTGAGAGACGGATAACGCTCCCAAGGCCAATGGGTGCAAGATGACCATGTTCGGCCAGATGGCCGCGCGGGGCATTGGCGAGCTGTGTGCGCTGCCCAATCAGCAACTCGCGAGTTCGAAACAACGTGGCATAAGGCTGCTAATCAGCCGTCTTGATCGGCACTGTTCGCATTGTCGTTCGCTGGGAAGCACCAGCGATAGCCTCGGCATCAGCCATATATTCCGCAGGTAGAATACGCCATATATGATGAGTTAGTTTGATATTTTGTGCATATCTGGATACTTAAATAGCGAGCGCTATCTCAGTCTGGTCGTTTACGAAGGCGGCCTCATATTCGCGCGCCAGCGTACTGAAGACGCCCACCTGTCGAAGTGCATCTCGCCATTCCCCAGAGATGCGCTGCGCCGTCTCACGGATCATCTGGCGAGCATCCGTCTTGGCGATCTCGAAGAACTCGCAGGCCTCGAAGGCCAGACGGATCGACCGGTCATGTGCGCCGCCCTCAAGAATTGCCGTTTCGAGATGCGGATTGCGGTCAGGTGCGGGGTTCACGCCGAAAACCGGAGACAGTCGCCAGCGACCGGCCCCCACATAAAGGAAACCATGGTTCTTCAGATGGTCATCCTTGTTCGACACGAGAATGGTGAAGATCAGGCGCAGAAAGAGTTCGCGGAAATCTCCCTGCGGATCGGCGGCGTTTGCCCGCATGAAGTCGACGATCTCCGTATAGGAACCGAGCTCGGTTCCTATCTTCCCCAAAGCGGTGCGGGCCGAGATGTAAGGAATACGCGCGGTTTTGCGCCGATCGAAACGCTGGATCAGAGCCACCGGAAAGGGTGTATCGGCCAGCTCCAGCCTGAACTCGGGCGTGCGGAGGCCACAGGCTCGAGCGAGGCGGAGCGTTGCCACCTCAACGCGCTCGATTGGGTGCTGGTCGTGAACCGAGGTGAACTTGGCAAGCCAGAGCGTGTCGCCGTCTCGGACATTGGCCTTGGGACGCGCGCCACCGGAACCGCCCGCGCCGGCGAGCGCCTGCATCTCTTCGGCGGATATCTCCTTGCCTTGCTCATAGGCCCGGGCGATGGCCGTGATGGCCTCCAGATCGACCAGTCGCGGCACCGCGTCGACCGCGCCACCCCGGATGATTTCTCCCCTATCGTCCACAAATCGCAGCGCGCCCTGCCGGCAGGCATCATCGGACAGCGTCAAATACTCGAACTCGGAAAGGCCGGTGCCATAGGTGCGTTCGAGAAGCCTGCGGCCCCAGCTGTCCGGCGCGGCGTCGGCGAAGACGCCCGCCAATGCGTCGCGCATGCTTCCGAGCTGCCCAGGTGTGTGAAATGGCCCAGCTTCAAGAGGAAAGGTCGGCTGCACGGCAAAGGCGCGAGGATTCTCGACCCAGGCGGGATCATAGGCAAAGGTCGAGAATTGCCGCGGCCCGGCCTGCGTGAAACGCAGCTGGCCAACGGGCATCAGGCTCTCGCCGAGAACAACACGGGCGTTGAAGTCAGACATCAGAATGACGCTCCGTCCGGATCGATGACATCCGGATGCTTCTCTGCCATCTTACCCTTGGCCTTCTGCCTGCGCAGTGTGGTCGCAAAAGATCGTCCGCGACGCGGCTGGCGTTCGGCGGTCAATGCCAGACCCAGATCATCCTTTCGGATGTCGATCAGGTCGGCCAGCCGGTCGACAAGACCAAGCACGACCAGGATATCCGCGAGCGTGCCGATCCCGACACCGGGATCCCCCTTTTCGAGACGTGCGACGGTGCTTGGCGACGTGCCCGCCCGCACCGCCAGATCGGCCATGGCAATGCCGCGCCGCAAACGAGCGCCGCGGACGTCGTGTCCAAGCCTTTCGAGGGCGGATTTTGATTTCGGCGAGCCCATTGCAATGATCCAGATACGGTGATTAATATTATTTATTACATCATATATGACTAACTTGACAGATTCGACAAGGGGGGTTGTCGCGACAGTGGTCCTGCCGACCTACCCACCAATCGTGAAGCTACCGGCTGCCTAGGGGGCCGGAGAGATGTATCGCGACGACTGGCGGCCGGCTGGAGGATGCGGAAGCGAGCCGCCGATTCGACGTTATTGCCCGATACCGAATGCCCCCGCCTTGCCTAAATAGATCGGGTCACGTCGTTTGCGGCGATCGTCGCGCCAAAAAAGAGACACAGATCCAGTAAAAGTATCGGGTCGCGCTCGCACTGTTCTTCGATTCCGAGTRCCAAAGCCAGCTGGGTCAGCGCGGATCGCGCTATCGTTGTGAGCTCGAT
>NZ_JBFUIP010000163.1:0-13009 GCF_056401815.1 Aminobacter sp. P4_D5
CGACTGGGCCGATGGCACCAAGGCTACCGGCAAGAAGTTCTCTTTCACCGGCGCGTCGATGTTCTCGGTCAAGGACGGAAAGATCGCCACCCAGAGCGACTATTACGATGCGCTCGGCTTCTACAAGCAGCTTGGGCTGATGTAGCGGGTCAAGCGGCGCCATATTGTTTCGCGTCAATCTTGACGCCTATGGTGCGTGAATAGCTCGCGCCGCATGCAGCGCCATCGCATCGGCTTGCGTTGGTTCGCGCTGCCATTTCTGCGCGGCGGCCGAGGCCTAGCCGTCATGATTGCGTTGGCGTGGTCACGCGGTGACACGGCGATAGCAGTGCCAGATGAACTAATCGAAGCCGATGTTTCGCAAACTCCATCCGCTTGGCGGCCCGGATTTGAAATCCTCTCGCTCTCCAAACTCTACAAATTCCGTAGAGTTAATGGAAGTTGGGCGATTGTGAGGAGCCGGAAATGTCAAAGCAGCTCGTGGTGGGAATTTCGGGTAACCTGACCCGTCCGTCGAAGACCAGACTGTTCATCGACCACATCGTTGGGCAAGTCGCCAAAAGCACAGGGGCAGCCTCGGCCACTTACGATATCGAAGACCTTGGCCCGTCCTTCGCCCAGGCAAGGCGTGTCAGCGATCTCGACCCTTCCGCCCGGGCCATCGTCGAACAGCTGTCGAGCGCGGCCATTTTGGTGGTCGGTTCGCCCACCTTCAAAGGCAGCTACACCGGCCTGTTCAAGCATTTCTTCGACCTGCTCGACCCAACCTCGCTGAAAGGCAAGCCTGTCATTTTGGCCGCGACTGGTGGCGGTGAGCGCCATTCGCTGATCGTCGAACACCAGCTTCGCCCGCTCTTCGGCTTCTTCGAGGCGCTGACAATCCCGACCGCCATCTACGCTTCCGACAGGGATTTCGCTGACGGTGTGATTGTGTCCGAAGCCATCCGCTCCCGTGCCCAGCAGGCGGTCGACGAGGCCTGTCGGGTCGTGCAGGCACGCACTAGCGTTTCCTTGGCCGCCTGAGCCCAGGCCGCAAACCAGCAAAAAACTCATCCGACCTGACCAACCTGCGGCCTTCGCCGCCGGATCGACCTTTGTCGTCTTCACAAGGAGATCGTTATGACCAGACAGATCAAACTTGGCGCCTTCCTGCCCGGCGGCGGACAGCACATTGCCGCTTGGCGTCATCCCGGCTCGCCTGCCGACGGCGCGACCAATTTCGCCTTTCACACCGAGCTCGCACTTACCGCCGAGCGCGGCCTGTTCGACGCTTATTTCCTGGCCGACAATCTGTCAGTCGGCCTCGGCGGACGCGAAGGCGGCAACGCCAAGATCGCCGGCTTCGAGCCGGTCACGCTGTTTGCGGCGCTGGCACCGCTGACCACGCATTTGGGCTTCATCGCCACCGCCTCCACCACCTACGAAGAGCCTTATACGCTCGCCCGCAAATTTGCCTCGCTCGACCTTTTGTCGAATGGCCGCGCCGGCTGGAATGTCGTCACATCCGCCGGCGACGAAACGGCGCGCAATTTCAATCGCGACAAACAGCCCGACCATGCCGACCGCTATGCCCGTGCCAGGGAGCACGTCGATGCCGTCAAGGCGCTGTGGGACAGCTGGGAAGACGACGCCTTCATCCGCGACAAGCAGACGGGGCGTTTCTACGATCCCGCCAAGGTCCACGACATCGACCACAAGGGCGCGCATTTCGCCGTCAAGGGACCGCTCAACGTGCCCCGTCCGGTGCAAGGGCATCCAGTCGTCGTCCAGGCCGGCCAGTCCGAGGACGGGCGCAGGCTGGCAGCGCTTTCGGCCGAAGTCATCTTCACTGCGCACCAGAACCTCGCTTCGGCGCAGGAGTTCTATCGCGACATCAAAGCTCGCGTGATCGCCGAGGGCCGCGTCCCTGAACATGTTCTGATCATGCCTGGCGTCGCCCCCTTCGTCGGTCGCACCGAAGACGAAGCCCGCGCCAAATACGACAAGCTCAATGAGCTGATCCTGCCCGAGGACGGCGTCGCGCTTCTCAACGGGCTGACCGGCGGCACCCTCGACATCAGGGGCTATCCGCTCGACGGGCCGCTGCCCAAGAGCGCGGAAACCGAAGGCATGAAGAGCCGCCAGGCGCTGCTCCGCCAGATCGCCGACGAGCATAACTTCACCATCCGCGAACTCTACCACTGGGTGGCGACAGCGCGCGGCCACTACACGGTTGTTGGCAGCGCCACCCAGGTCGCCGATCAGCTCGAAGAATGGTTCCACAACAAAGCCGCCGACGGCTTCAACATCCTGCCGCCATGGCTGCCGGGTGCGCTCGACGACTTCGTCGATCTCGTGGTGCCCGAGCTTCAGCGCCGGGGCCTGTTCCGCACCGCCTATGAGGGCCGCACGCTGCGCGACAATCTCGGCCTGCCACGCCCGGTGAACCCCTGGACCTTGAGCCGCAGCTCGCTGCAGGCCGCCGAATAATCGCAAAGGAGAAGACGATGAGTTTGCAGCACATAGAGCAGCCGACCGTCATCGGCGCGGGCATCAGCGACGGCACGGCCGGCATCGAATACGTACAGCGCAGCGGCCAGGCAGCGGCGCGCTTCCTGTCACGCTACGGCGTTTTGCTCGGCTTCCTCGCGCTCTGGCACATTTCCAGCACCAGGGGCTGGATCAACCCTGCGGTCATCCCACCGCTCGACGCCATCGTCGCGGCACTGTGGAAAGGCGTCGTCGGCGRTGCCTTGCTCGACGACATCGCCATCTCCCTGCAGCGCTCGGGCACTGCCTTTGCCGCCGCAGTCGTCGTGGCGATCCCGCTTGGCATGTTCATGGGCCAGGTTCGATCAGTCGAACGTGCGCTTGATCCGATCCTGCAGGTTTTCCGGCAGACATCGGCGCTTGCGCTCTACCCAATCTTCATCCTGCTTTTGGGCCTCGGCGAGGCTTCAAAAGTCTTCGTCATCTTCTGGGCGACGCTGTTTCCGCTGCTCTTGAACACCATCGGCGGCGTCAAGGAGGTCGATCCCAAGCTGATCGAGATGGCGCGGGTCTATGGCGCCTCCAGGCTGACCGTATTCCGCCGAGTCGTGTTGCCAGGTGCGGTGCCTTCGATCTTTGTCGGCCTCAGGCTGTCGGCGACGACTGCGCTTCTGCTTTTGATCGCGTCCGAGATGATCGGCGCCAACAAGGGCGTTGGCTTCCAGGTTATGAACGCCCAGTACAATTTCCAGATCCCGCTGATGTTTGCGGCGATCGTGTTGCTGGCCGGCCTCGGCCTGCTTTCCAACTACGGGCTCGTCTTGCTGCAACGTCGCCTCTGCCGCTGGAGCAGCGCTGCCAGCTAATCGCACGACTGCAATGTCCAAACGGTCCTATCAACCATGAAAGAGATCCGACCATGACACTTTCCCGCCGTTCCCTCGGCCTCGGTGCCGTYCTCGCCCTTGGGCTTTCCGCCACAGGCCTGCCTGGCTTCGCGCTTGCGCAATCGCCTGAAACCGTGAAGTTCCGCTACCTTGCCAGTCAGGGCGGCGTCTCCCCGCATGAACTTGCATATGAGCTGGGTTACTACAAAGATCTCGGCGTTGAGCTGGAGAATGTCGGCTACGCCCAGGGCGGGCCTGCCTCGCTCTTTGCGCTGGCTGCGGGCAGCGTCGACCTCGGTTCCGCCGCGACTTCGGCGGTGATCAACTCGATCGCCGGCGGCAACGACTTTGTCGCCGCCTATCCCAGCAACGGCATCAACGACCAGGTCCAGAGCGTTTTCTATGTGCTCGAGGACAGCCCGATCAAATCCATCGCCGACATTGCCGGCAAGTCGATCGCGGTCAACACGCTGGGCGCTCATCTCGACTACACCGTCCGCGAGGCGCTTCACCAGGCAGGCCTGCCGCAGACCGCCGCCAACCTCGTTGTGGTGCCCGGGCCGCAGCTCGAACAGATCTTGCGCTCGCGCCAGGTCGATATTGCCGCTCTCGGTTATTGGCAGGCGACCTTCGAAGGTGTGCTGAAGGAGCATGGCGGCGTCCGTGCTGTCTTTGACGACACCGATGTTCTGGGCGAGATCGCCGGCGGCTTCATCGTGCTGCGCCGCGACTTCATTCAGGCGCATCCCGAGGCCGCGCGCCACTTCGTCGAACAAGCGACCCGCGCCGCCGACTGGTCGCGCCAGAACCCGGACGAGGCGCGCAAAGTCCTCGCCAAGATCCTGAATGACCGCGGCGAAAATGGTGAGCTTGCCAAGCACTGGACCGGCTTCGGGCTTCGCCAAGGCGCCCAGGCGACCCCGCGCGACCTCGATTTCTGGATCAATGTGCTTGAACGCGACGGCTCGCTGCCCAAGGGCAAGTTTACGGCCACGGATCTTTTGTTCCAGCCGAACGCCGAAGCGACATCGAACTGAGCGCGAAGATGAACATTCCCGACAGCACCCGCCGCGGCGAGGTTTCGATCCGCGACCTCTCCAAATCCTTCGCCATCAATGGTCGCCCGCTGGCCGTGCTCAAGGGCCTCAATCTCGACATCCGCGCCGGCGAATGCCTCGTCATTGTCGGGGCCAGCGGCTCGGGCAAGACCACGCTCTTGCGGGTGCTTGCCGGCCTTGAGGCGGCGGACGGTGGCCGGGTTCTGATCGACGGCGCGGAGGTCGCTGGCGTCGGTACGGATCGCGCGGTGATCTTCCAGGAACCGCGTTTGCTGCCTTGGCTCACCGTGCTCGACAATGTCGCCTTTGGCCTGAAGGTGCGCGGCGAGGCGCGCAGCCGAGCCGAGGAGCGGGCTCGCGACTACATCGCGCTCGTTGGTCTCGGCGACTTCGCCRATGCCTAYCCYAARCAGCTCKCGGGCGGCMTGGCYCAGCGYGTCGGYATCGCCCGTGCGCTGACYGTCCAGCCCGAGATCCTGCTTCTCGACGAGCCACTCGGCGCGCTCGACGCCATGACCAAGATCACCATGCARGAAGARCTCGCCCGTATCTGGAGCGAGGAGAACGTCACCATGATCATGGTGACCCATGACCTTGAAGAGGCGGTCTATCTCGCCGACAGGGTCTTGGTCCTGCCCAAGGAAAAAGGTGCTGCGGCGCGGCTGATCGAGGTCGATCTTCCCCGACCTCGCGATCGCAGCGAAGCCCGTTTCGTCCGCTACCGCGAGGAACTGCTGCGGGAATTCGGGCTGCACTGAAGCGTAGGGGCGCTCGACTGGATCACGATGGAGTAGAGGTCCCGATAGTCCGAACGGACCTGTGAGCAGGCGTCGAATCCGGCAACTTAAGCCGGAGAGACACGGCAAGGACCAGCCACAGGACAGGTGCGCAACGCGGAGAACGCTTTGTCACCTGCTGCTCCATGTGCGCCACGCTGGTCTGCGGCCTGACGGGCGACACCTTGCGAGGGGAGGCGGCGCTGCGCCGCCTCCCCAGACAGTTGGCCGGGCGGATGATCCGTCCGAACGCTTACTTGCTCCAGCTCTTCACCAGCTCGTCGTAATTGATGGTGATCGGCTTTTCCTTTTCGTTTTCAATCTTCAGCTGTGGTGCGAGATTGCCTGCCTTGACCGCTTCCGCATTCCAGTAGGCAAGGTCGTGCTCTTCTGCCATCTTCGGGCCGATATCGCCCTGGACTCCGGCGCGTTCGAGCCGTTCCATCACCTTTTCCTGCTCGGCGCAGAGCGAGTCCATGGCTTCCTGCGCCGTCTTGGCGCCTGAAGAGGCGTCACCGATTGCCTGCCACCACAGCTGCGCCAGCTTCGGGTAGTCGGGGACGTTGGTGCCGGTCGGCGACCACTGAACACGAGCCGGCGAACGGTAGAACTCGATCAAGCCGCCGAGCTGTGGGGCGCGGTCGCTGAAGCTCTTGTGATCAAGCGTCGACTGGCGGATGAAGGTAAGACCGACGTGGCTCTTCTTCACGTCCACCGTCTTCGACGTCACGAACTGCGCGTAGAGCCAGGCGGCCTTGGCGCGGTCGTCCGGCGTCGACTTGAGGATCGTCCAGGAACCGACGTCCTGGTAGCCGAGCTTCATGCCGTCCTTCCAGTAGACACCGTGCGGCGAGGGCGCCATGCGCCATTTTGGCGTGCCGTCCTCGTTCATGACAGGCAGGCCGGGCTTGACCATGTCGGCGGTAAAGGCGGTGTACCAGAAGATCTGCTGGGCAACGGCACCTTGGGCCGGCACTGGGCCGGATTCGGAGAAAGTCATGCCCTGGGCTTCCGGCGGCGCATATGCCTTCAGCCAGTCGAGATACTTGACGATCGAGTAGACCGAGGCCGGGCCGTTGGTGTCGCCGCCGCGCGCGACGCAAGAGCCGACGGGCTGCGACTTATCGTTGACCTTGATGCCCCACTCGTCGACCGGCAGGCCGTTGGGCAAGCCCTTGTCGCCATTGCCGGCCATCGAAAGCCATGCGTCGGTGAAGCGCCAGCCGAGCGAGGGGTCCTTTTTGCCGTAGTCCATATGGCCATAGACCTTCTGGCCGTTTACGTCGCGGCCAGTGAAAAACTCGGCGATGTCCTCATAGGCCGACCAGTTGACCGGAACGCCGAGGTCGTATCCGTATTTCGCCTTGAAGTCGGCTTTGTTCTTCTCGTCGTTGAACCAGTCGTAGCGGAACCAGTAGAGGTTCGCGAACTGCTGGTCGGGTAGCTGGTAGAGCTTGCCGTCCGGCGCGGTCGTGAACTTGGTGCCGATGAAGTCGGCGACGTCGAGGTTCGGATTGGTGACATCCTTGCCCTCATTGGCCATCCAGTCGGTCAGGCTGCGCGCCTGCTGGTAGCGCCAATGGGTGCCGATCAGGTCGGAGTCGTTGACGTACGCGTCATAGATGTTTTCGCCCGACTGCATTTGCGTCTGCAGCTTTTCAATGACATCGCCTTCGCCGATGAGGTCGTGTGTGATCTTGATGCCGGTGATGTCCGAAAACGCCTTGGCGAGTGTCTTGGATTCGTATTCGTGCGTGGTGATGGTTTCCGAAACGACCTTGATGTCCATGCCGGCGAAAGGCTTTGCGGCATCGATGAACCACTGCATTTCGGCTTCCTGGCCGGCGCGATCGAGCGCCGACTGGTCCTTGATCTCGGCATCGAGAAAGGCTTTCGCCTCGTCCATGCCGGCAAAGGCATTGTTTGCACCCAAAAGCAGGGCGATCATGCTTGTCGATGCTAGAATATGGCGTCGCATTAATTTCCTCCCAAACAAGGTTGCATTGCCATTTGGCGCCGCCGCGGGCTTGCGGCGGTCCAACATTCCCCCCTCTAGACGAAGCGGAATACGCCGATCGCGTAGACCACTGCGAGAGCGAGAGCCCACCACAGGTTGGGTCCGATAAGACCCAGCCATGCGAGATGAATGAAGGCGCTGCCGAGCAGCGAAACGAAAAGCCTGTCCCCCCTGGTCGTCTCGAACCGAAGGATGCCGACGCGCGGATTGCCGCCGGGCGAGAAATACTCCCACACGCCCATGCCCACGAGCATCAGGAAAATGGTGATGAAGAACGCTGCTGTCGGCAGCGTCCAGGCCATCCAGGAAAAGTCCATCACAACGCTCCCTCAGACGCGGCCCAGGGCAAAGCCCTTGGCGATGTAGTTGCGGACGAACCAGATGACGAGGGCACCTGGGATGATGGTCAAGACGCCTGCGGCGGCAAGCACGCCCCAATCCATGCCCGAGGCCGAGACGGTACGCGTCATGATGGCGGCGATCGGCTTGGCGTCGGTGGTGGTCAGCGTGCGGGCGATCAACAGCTCGACCCATGAGAACATGAAGCAGAAGAAGGCCGCGACCCCGATGCCGCTCGCGATCAGCGGCACGAAGATCTTGATGAAGAAGCGCGGGAACGAATAGCCGTCGATATAGGCGGTCTCGTCGATCTCTTTCGGCACGCCCGACATGAAGCCTTCGAGGATCCACACCGCCAGCGGCACGTTGAACAGGCAGTGGGCGAGTGCTACGGCAATGTGGGTGTCGATCAGGCCGAAGGCGGAATAGAGCTGGAAAAAGGGCAGGGCGAACACCGCCGGCGGCGCCATGCGATTGGTCAAAAGCCAGAAGAACAGGTGCTTGTCGCCCAGGAACCGGTAGCGCGAGAAGGCGTAGGCCGCAGGCAGGGCCACGGAGATCGAGATCGCCGTATTCATGACCACATAGATGATCGAATTGATGTAGCCCTTGTACCAGGACGGATCGGTGAAGATCACGCCGTAGTTGCGCAGCGTCGGGTTCTGCGGCCACAGCGAGAAGGCCCCGAGGATTTCCTGGTTCGACTTGAAGCTCATATTGATCAGCCAGTAGATCGGCAGCATCAAAAAGACGATGTAGATCGTCGGCACCACCCACCAGAAGCGCGATTCCTCGCCGCGCCGCCGCATTCGCCGGGCGAGTGCTGTGTCCGGGGTGCCGTGGACAGCGCCCGCCGTCACTGGCGCACTGCGCATCAGCTTGTCCTTGTCGGCGTTTACGACAGCTTCCCTTGTGCCCCCCATCTCACTTCTCCACGTCGTAATTTGTCATCACGGTGTAGAAGACCCATGACAGCAAAAGCACGATCAGGAAGTAGATGATCGACATCGCCGCAGCCGGTCCGAGGTCGAACTGGCCGACCGCCATCTTGACGAGGTCGATCGACAGGAAGGTCGTCGAATTGCCGGGGCCGCCGCCAGTGACGACGAAGGGCTCGGTGTAGATCATGAAGGAGTCCATGAAGCGCAGCAGCACGGCGATCAAAAGCACGCGCTGCATCTTGGGCAGCTGGATGTGGCGGAACACCGCCCAGCGCGATGCGCCGTCGATCTTGGCCGCCTGGTAGAAGGCGTCGGGGATCGACACCAGACCGGCATAACAGAGCAGAACGACCAGGCTGGTCCAGTGCCAGACATCCATGATGATGACCGTCACCCAGGCGTCGAACGGGTCGTTGACGTAGTTGTAGTCGAAGCCGAGCGCGTGCAGCGTGTAGCCGAGCAGGCCGATGTCGATGCGCCCGAACACCTGCCAGATGGTGCCGACGACATTCCACGGAATGAGCAGAGGCAGTGCCATCAGCACCAGGCAGACCGGCACCCCCCAGCCTTTTCGTGGCATGTTGAGCGCGATGAAGATGCCGAGCGGGATCTGGATCGCCAGGATGATCGCCGAGAAGACCAGGTTGCGCCCCATCGCCGCCCAGAAGCGGTCGGAGTGCAACATCTCTTCGAACCACTCGGTGCCGGCC
The DNA here is from genome assembly GCF_056401815.1 of Aminobacter sp. P4_D5. Classification (NCBI taxonomy): domain Bacteria; kingdom Pseudomonadati; phylum Pseudomonadota; class Alphaproteobacteria; order Hyphomicrobiales; family Phyllobacteriaceae; genus Aminobacter; species Aminobacter sp. P4_D5. Next base: position 9,198 of record NZ_JBFUIP010000163.1, read on the forward strand.
CAGAAAAACTGGTTGCCGCCGAACGTATCCTGCACCGAATAATTGACCACAGTCATCAGCGGGATGACCGCTGAAAAAGCCACCAGCACGAGCACCGGCAGCACCATGAACCAGGCCTTGTTGTTCCAGGTCTTTTCCATGGTCAGGCTCCCATCTCGACGCGCCACGACTTGTCGTAGAGGTTGATGCCTGCGGGATCGAAGGTGACGTGCGGATTGGCTGGCACGTTGTCGTCTTCGCCCAGGATCGCCGCGATCTCGCGGCCTTCGAGACTGGCACGCACCACCTTGTGGCGTCCGATGTCTTCGACCTTGCGGATTGTAACTGGCATGCCCTTGGCACCAAGCCGGACATATTCAGGCCGAATGCCGAGCTCGATGCCGCCGCCCTCGGCGCTGGGCGTGCCGGGAAGGTCGATGACCTGATCGCCAAGCCGGGCGCGCCTGCCTTCAACGGCCACTGGCATGACGTTCATGCCTGGCGAGCCGATGAAATAGCCAACGAAGGTGTGCTTGGGGCGTTCGAACAGTTCAGCGGGCGTGCCGATCTGGACGATTTCGCCGTCATACATCACCACCACCTTTTCAGCGAAGGTCAGCGCCTCGGTCTGGTCGTGGGTGACATAGATCATGGTATAGCCAAAGCGGCGATGAAGCTGCTTGAGCTGCGAGCGCAACAGCCATTTCATATGCGGGTCGATGACGGTCAGCGGTTCGTCGAACAAGATCGCGTTGACGTCGGAACGAACGAGGCCACGGCCGAGGGATATCTTCTGCTTCTGGTCGGCGGTCAGCCCGCGCGCCTTGCGCTTGGCCCAGCTTGCCAGGTCGATCATGTCGAGCGTCTCGCGCACCTTGCGGTCGACATCGGCCTCGGCAACGCCGCGGTTGCGCAGCGGGAAGGCCAAATTGTCGTAAACCGTCATCGTGTCGTAGATGACCGGGAACTGGAACACTTGGGCGATGTTGCGCTCCTGCGTCGACAGCCGGGTGACGTCCTTGCCATCGAACAGAAGCTGTCCGTGCGAGGCGTGCAGCAGGCCTGAAATGATGTTGAGCAGGGTTGTCTTGCCGCAGCCGGACGGGCCGAGCAGTGCATAGGCGCCGCCGTCATCGAAGCTGTGATGCACCTCCCTCAGCGCGTAATCCTTTTCGGACTTCGGGTTGGCGCTGTAGGCGTGGCGGATATGGCTCAGGTCGATGCGTGCCATCTCGCCCTCCTATGCAGCCAGTTGCGATGGCGAGACGGCCGAACGGCCATTCGCGTCGAACACCATGACGTGGCGCGGATCGATGAACACCTTGACGGTCTCGTCCGGCTCGAACTGGCGGATGCCATGGGCAAGCATCACCCAGCGGGCATCGGCGAAGTCGAGATGCACGAAGCTCTCCGAGCCAGTGATCTCGGTCACAGACACTTTCGCTGTGACGCCGACCGCATCTGGGGTGCGCTTTTCATAAGAAAGATGGTGGGGCTGGAAGCCGATCGTATAGCTGGCGTCGGCAATGCCGGCGAGGTCCGCCGGCACCGGGAGGTCCACCCCACCATCAAGCTGGAAATTGCTGCCGCTCTTTTTCATCACGATCGTATTGAGCGGCGGGTCGGCGAACGTCTTGGCCGTGATCAGATCATTCGGTTTGCGGAATACCTCGATCGTCGGGCCGAACTGGGTGATGCGGCCTTCGGAGAGTGTTGCGGTATTGCCTCCGAGCAACAGCGCCTCGTGCGGCTCGGTTGTGGCATAGACGAAGATCGCGCCGGTCTCGGCAAAGATCTTCGGCAACTCGGCGCGCAATTCCTCGCGCAGCTTGTAGTCGAGATTGGCGAGCGGCTCGTCGAGCAAAACCAGCTTGGCATTCTTGACGATGGCGCGGGCAAGCGCGGTGCGCTGCTGTTGTCCGCCGGAGAGATTGAGCGGGGTGCGGTCGAGATAGGGCGTAAGCTTCAACAGGTCGGCGGCGCGTTTGACATCCTTTTCGACCCTCGCTTTATCGACCCCGGCAACGCGCAGTGGTGAGGCAATGTTCTCGTAGACCGTCATCGCCGGATAGTTGATGAACTGCTGGTAGACCATGGCGATGTTACGCTTTTGAACCGGTACGCCGGTGACATCGACGCCATCGAACCAGATTGAGCCCGAACTGGGCTTGTCGAGCCCTGCCATCAGCCGCATCAGGCTGGTCTTGCCCGAAAGCGTCGGTCCCAGAAGCACGTTCAGGCTGCCGTGCTGGAGCGTGAGTGAGACGTCGCGGATATGATCCGCGCCGGCCATTGATTTCGTTATGTTGCGCAGTTCCAGCATAATTCCTCCTCCCAGAGGCAGACGCGGGACGCTTTGCCTATTCTGCCGCGGCGTTGTGCACGCCAGGGCTTATTCCTTGCAGAAATTCATCGAGTGACGCGGCCTGCTCCTTGCCGAGCTTGAGACCGCGCTTGGTGCGTCGCCATAAAATGTCCTCTGCCGTCACCGCCCATTCATGGTCGACGAGGTAGCGCACCTCCGCCTCGTAGAGGTCGGCACCGAAATTGCGTCCCAGCTCGGCTTCGGATTTGGCGAGGCCCAAAAGCGCTTTTGCGCGTGTGCCGTACAGCCTCGTCAGCCGGCGGGCGAGGCGCAGGTCGAGAAACGCATAGGCAGCCTTGAGCTTCGCCACTTCGGCGTCGAAGGCGGTCGCCGCGAATTCGCCGCCGGGCAGGGCGGCGGTCGCCGTCCAGGATTTGCCCTTCTTGCCCAGATGCTTTTCGATGATCTCGAGCATCGACTCGGCAAGGCGGCGGTAGGTGGTGATCTTGCCACCGAAGATGTTGACGATGACCGCCTGGCCTTCGCCGACATCCGACTTCAGCACATAGTCGCGCGTCGCTTCCTGGGCCTTGCTGGCGCCGTCGTCATAGAGCGGCCTGACACCGGAGTAGGTCCACACGATGTGCTCGGGCTTGACCGGCTCGGCGAAATATTCGCTCGCCGCAGCGCAGAGATAGTCGATCTCGGCTGGCCTGATCTTTGCTGCATGCGGGTCGCCGTCATAATCCTGGTCGGTGGTGCCGATCAGGGTGAAGTCTTCCTCGTAGGGAATGGCGAAGATGATCCGCCCGTCCTTGTTTTGGAAGAAATAGGCGCGCGGATCGTCGAATTTCTTCGGCACCACGATGTGGCTGCCCTGGACCAGGCGCACATTGTGGACGTTGTTTTGGCCAACGGTGTCGGTCAAGACATGGTCGATCCATGGTCCGGCGGCGTTGACGATCAGCCGCGCCTTGACCTCTTCGATCTTGCCGCTGCGCGCGTCTTCGACCTGGATGGCCCAATGGCCATTGTCACGCCGCGCACGCGTCACCTTGGTCCGGGTGCGAATGATCGCCCCTCGATTGGCGGCATCGCGGGCGTTGAGCACCACCAGTCGGGCGTCATTGACCCAGCCATCCGAATATTCGAAGGCTTTTGAAAATATAGGCTTGAGCGGCTTGCCGGCGGCGTCGCTCTGCATGTCGAGCGTCTTGGTCGCGGGCAAAAGCCTGCGCCCGCCGATGTGGTCGTAAAGGAACAGGCCGAGCCTGATCAGCCAGGCCGGACGCAGGCCCTTGGCGTAGGGCAAGACAAAGCGCATCGGCCAGATGATATGCGGGGCGTTGCGCCACAGCACCTCGCGCTCCATCAGCGCCTCGCGCACCAGGCGGAATTCGTAATGTTCGAGATAACGCAGGCCGCCATGGATCAGCTTGGTCGAGTAGGACGATGTGCCGCTGGCGAGATCGTTCATTTCGGCGAGGTAGACCGAGTAGCCGCGTCCGACCGCATCGCGTGCGATGCC
>NZ_JBFUIP010000164.1:0-12856 GCF_056401815.1 Aminobacter sp. P4_D5
CCCTAGTAGGAAGGTTCCGGGCGTCAAACACCTGTTGGAAATCTATCGCAACAAGAAAGCTGTCGTCGAACAGCGCTGGCCTGATTTCAAGGCGTTCGTGCTAGCCGAATAATCGCATCGAATTTTTCGGCACTTGGTGTCGTTTACACGCGTGAAATCGCGTCTATTGGTCGTGTTGGCTCATTCAAGGTGAGACAACATGGCCACGCTGTCCAACAACCCAGCCACTTTCTCGCCCGGCCCGGCAGCCTTGCGACACCCGCTTGCCACCGATGTCCCTGGGGCGGTTCGCTACACCGGTCAAAGCCGCGCTCAGCTCTACAAGCACATGCGCGCCGGCCTGCTTCCGGCCTACAAGAGCGGCTCGCGCACGATCATCTTTTACGACGACCTTGACCGCTACATGCGCGCGCTCCCGCGTGCGAAGTTCACGCCCGTCGTCGCCGACATTCCCGCGTGAAAGGAGGATCGGAACGTGGGCCAGCTCGATACGAATTTCGAACATGTCCCCTCCGACTCCTACGTGATGCCGCCACGCGCGCTGTCAGCCAGGCGCTCGACGCGCCAAAGGCTGTGGTGCCGAGTTTTAGTCCTTAAATCGGCAAATAATCGGGAGGGATGTCTACGATGACCGCCACCATCTGGCGCAACTCCTTCAAAATGCATCCGGCGACCGACCTGTTTCCCTCACTTGAGGCGGATGCTTTCGCTGAGCTTGTCGACGACATCAAGTCGAACGGTATCCTCGTTCCGATTGTGACGTGGCGAGACGAGGACGGCCAGATCTGGCTCATCGATGGACGAAATCGGCTCAATGCTCTCGAGCAACTCGGCCTCCTTTGTGTCGACGAGGCCGGTCGCCTGTGTATGCCGGCAGACGAACGGACCTGGGAGACCGATCCTGATCCCACGGCACTTGCAGTCAGTCTTAACCTTCAACGCCGCCACCTTACAGGCGAGCAGAAACGCGTCCTTGTGGCGAAGTTGCTGCAGACGCGCCCGGAGAAGAGCAACCGGCAGATAGCGGCGCAGGTTAAGGTTGACGACAAGACGGTTGGTTCGGTCCGACGCGATATGGAGGGACGTGCGGAAATTCCGCACGTCGCCGCCAGAACGGATAACCGCGGTCGCAGCCAGCCGGCACACAAGTCGAAACAGCCATCGCTTCCGAGGAAGAACTCCGGCTTGGCAGCGCGGATCGTGACGAAGTTTGGCGAGGGGACCGAGGTGTCGGTCCGCACGATCGCCTCGAAGGTGTTCGACAACGTAGCCCCCACCTATGTTGCAACCCTCATGGAGAAGCTGTCGGCCGAGCGGGTCAATGCTTATCGCGCCGAAAAAGTCTCGGGCTATGGCAATGACGCCATCTGGCGCGTGGCAACGGCCGAGAGGGCGCTTGTCCTGCCTGTAGAACCCACCAAGTCGGAACGGCGAGCCGAGCGTGAGCGGATGCTGGCCGGGCGCATCCTGGCACTTCCCGACAAGAAATACGGCGTGATTCTGGCCGACCCCGAGTGGCGATGGGAGCCGTGGTCGCGCGAGACCGGCATGGATCGTGCAGCTGACAATCACTACTCGACGTCGCCCACCGAGGTGATCGCGGCGCGCGACGTACCTTCCATCGCCGCGGCCGACTGCGTGGTGTTCATTTGGGCGACCGTACCGATGCTGGAGGACGCCCTCCACGTCATGGCGCGGTGGGGCTTTCAATATCGGACCCACCTGATCTGGGACAAAGAACTCGGTGGGACCGGATATTGGTTCATCAACCAGCACGAGATTCTGCTGGTCGGCACGAAAGGGAAACCCGTCGCACCGGCGCAAGGGACCCAAGTGCGATCGATACTTCGCGAAAAAAGGGGTGAGCATTCGGCCAAGCCGGAAGCGGTTGCGGAGATGATCGAGCGGCTCTGGCCGAACGTCCCAAAGATTGAGCTAAACCGGCGCGGCCCCGCACGTCCCGGCTGGGATGCTTGGGGCGACGAAGCGTTGCTATCAGAGAATCCATTCCCCCTCGTCAATGCTAACGGGCCGACCTTCGCGCGTGAGGAAGGCTGATGACCATGGACCGGCATAGCGACTTCCCGCGAATTCCAAAGGACGCTTATGCGACCCCGGCCGAAGCACTGCCGCCCCAATTGCGTTTTCTCGTTCCTGCCACGCGCTTCGTCGAACCGACGGCCGGAGATGGGGCGTTGGCCCGTCATCTGGAGGCCTATGGTCATATCTGTGTAACGGCTTACGATATTGCACCTCGACATTCGTCGATCATCAAGCGTGACGCGCTGACCTTGAGCGCGAGGGAAGCCCGCGGCGCCGACTGCCCAATTTGCAACTTGCCCTGGTCCTGGCCGGCGTTCCGGCAGCTAATCGAACACCTGCTGACCCTGGATCTTCCTATCTGGCTCCTCCGCGACACCGCCTGGCTCTTCAATCTCCGGTCCGCCGCGTTGCTCGATCGCTGTGTGCTCGTGCAACCGACGCGAAGGCTGCGCCGGATTCCTGGCACGCGTGATGCCGCCAAGGACGATCGCGCCTGGCAGTTGTTCATTTCCAGTCACCGTGGTGGGCTGAGGTTACTTCCACGTATTGCTCAACCGGCGCGCAAGAGGGCCGCATGATCTACGAACTGGATCTCGGCGAGATAAGTGCGTCAACCACAATGGTAGGCGAGCCTACGGCCGATATCGATAGAGCCGTTCTGCTACTGCGTTTTGCCAGGAATGCCCTGAACGAAGCCGCGCTGTGCTTGGATGACGGCGGATATGAATGCGGTGAGCTCTATCGTCTATACAGCGCACCGCTGCCCTGTTCGCTGAATGGCAGGGCCGTCACGGACCTCCCAAGTCAGAAGCTGTCCCGGACTACGTCGCCCGCTTCGCGGCCGAATATCGCCGCGTCCATGGTAGGAGCTACTAGCGATGAAGCACGAATTCAGAGATCAATCGAAGTTGCCACCGAGTAAGCTGGAGAGCGCGCCAGGGGTGAGCCGCGAGGATTTCTTTGCCTACATGCCTCAGCACCGCTTCATTTTCATCCCGACCCGCGAATTGTGGCCGGCAAGCAGCGTGAACGCGCGAATTCCGCCGATACCGCTCGAATACAGTGACGGCTCGCCGAAGTTCAACGAAAAGGGCGAGCAGATCATTTTGAGCGCATCCGCCTGGCTCGACCAGTACCGCCCGGTCGAGCAGCTCTCGTGGTACCCAGGCGAGCCTATGTTGATACGCGACCGCCTCATCGCCGAGGGAGGCTTCATCGAGCGCACTGGCTCAACCATCTTCAACCTCTACCGTCCTCCGATCTTGTTACAAGGCGACCCGACAGCAGCCGGACCCTGGCTGAAACACGTGCAAACGGTCTATCCCGACGACGCCCCCCACATCGTTCGCTGGCTGGCACATCGGGTGAAGAAGCCGGCCGAGAAGATCAACCATGCGTTGCTACTTGGCGGCGCACCTGGCATCGGCAAAGACACGCTGCTTGCTCCGGTGGCCCGCGCTGTTGGCGTCTGGAATTTTGTGGAGGTGTCGCCGGTTCAGCTTCTCGGCCGATTCAACGGCTTCACCAAGTCGGTAATCTTGCGCATTAACGAAGCGCGCGACCTCGGCGAGACCAACCGCTATGCTTTCTATGAACACCTGAAACCTTTAACTGCTTCCCCGCCGGATGTTTTGCGCTGCGATGAAAAAAATATTCGCGAGCACACTGTGCCGAACGTAACTGGTGTCATCATCACGTCGAACTACCTTACCGATGGCGTTTATTTGCCAGCTGATGACCGCCGGCACTATGTCGCTTGGTCACCCCTCGAGGAGGGTGACCTCGAGCCGTCCTATTTCGACCGGCTTTACCAGTGGTACGAAAAAGAGAACGGCTACGCCCATGTAGCCGCGTTGCTAGCAGCCTTCGACCTTGAGGGCTTCAATCCAAAAGCCCCTCCGACCAAAACCGCAGCCTTCTGGGAGATCGTCGAGGCGGAGCGTGGGAGCGAAGAGAACGAGCTCGGGGACGCAATCGACAAACTCAGCAAGGCGTTAGAAACGGAGCCCGACGTCCTAACCCCCGCGGATGCCATTACGCTTTCGGACCTGAAGGACGCGGCTATGAGCGCCTCTCTTACGAGTTGGCTCGAAGACCCGAAAAACCGACGGCAGATACCCAAACGGCTAGAGAAGGTCGGCTACCTGCGCGTTCCCAATCCCGACGCCTCGGACGGCAAATGGAAGATCCACGGTCGGCGGCAGCCGATTTACGGCCACCGAAGCCTGACCACAACAGCGCGAGTTGACGCCGCTAGGGAGCGCGTCCAAGGGAACATGAGGTGGTCACCGAAATCGCTGAAGTAACAGGTCCCAACTCGCACTTTTATACACAGCGCGACAAATCGCCGAATTGTCGAACCAGTGACTTCAGCGACTTCAGAAACCGCCGAAGGCGAGAAATCATTTGCGTCGAACGGGGCTGAGCGCGGAAGTGGCGATAGCGACAGTAGCCGCTCCGGGGCCGGGAGTGGTCTGTCCGCTTTTCGATTGCTGTTGGCGACAAGCTGTCATTGAGCATCGGGTCTGGAGGCATCGTGACGAGATTAAGATTTTCTGCCGGACGAGGATTAGGCAGGCCGCAAGAACCGTCAAGCAGTTACACGCTGATCTGATCAGCGTTGGCCATGAGTACTCATACAATCGGGTGGCGGCCTTTGCCCGGGATAGGAGATCTGATCGGCAAGGGAGTTGCAGACTTCCGGCCGTGGGACCTTCGTTCCCTTGGTGTTTGAGCTCGGCGAAGCGTTCACGTCACTGTTCCATTCCATCGTCAAGGCGAAATTTCTTACGGCCCTTCTCAATGCTCAACGGCGCGTTTCCAACTGCGGCAGTGAGCCCGACCAGGAGACGGTGCGCCGCGTCCTGAGCACCTTCCGAAACACGTTGCATAGTTTTGAATGTGACGCCGATCAGCTTTGCCTAGTATCGACAACCATCAAACCTATGCGTTTTTCCRTATTCATAAACCATCGTCGGGTCGAACGCTGGCGGATGCACACGGCGAAAAGCTATGGTGAAAATCCCTGACCCGCTATATTCAGTAATCATGGTCGGGGGTGATTCAAATTTTGCATTTCTTCAGATGCTTGAGCCACAGGTTTTTCGCCTAGGGGTGCTTGCAGAGCGCTACTTCGTAGAAGACCCGAACACTTGCCAGATCAAGCTGCGCCAGCTTTCAGAACTCACTGCACAGCTAACTGCGTCACGTTTTGGCCTCGTCATCGAGCTGTCTGACAATTTCGCCGACATCCTTCGCCGTTTGAAGTTCGAATGTAGTCTTCCGCGTGAAGTTGGTGAGCTATTTCACTCATTGCGCATCGCTGGGAATCAGGCCGCACATGGCGGTGCAGATGACCATGCCAGCGCGCTAACTGGGCTCAAACTGGCTCGCCAGCTAGCCATTTGGTACTCCCGCACGTTCCACAACCCAGCTGACAAATTTGGACCGTTCGTACCGCCTGCTCGGCCAGCCGATGCCCATGCTGCGGTTGTTGAAGAATTGAATCGCCTCAAGGCGGAGCTTGCTGCGACCCAGTCAGAAGCTGAACGCCTCAAATCTGAGGCATTGGCCGCCGAAGTAGAAAGGCGAACGGCAGTGGATCAATCAGCTGCAGAACGGCAGGAACGAGCAATTTGGGAGTCACTGGCCGAGGAGGTTGAGAAGGGCCGTCTTGCACTTGCTGAGCAGCTCAAAGCTGCTCTTGAAGCCTCCCACAGCATTGATACGCCTGCGCCCGAGATCGTGGCCGAGTTGGCCAGGGACGCCGCTGACCAGATCAACCTTGACGAGGCTGATACAAGGCAGCTGATTGATCAGCAGCTGCGAGAAGCCGGTTGGGAGGCTAATACTCAAGTCCTTCGTTACTCGAATGGGAGCCGTCCGGTTAAAGGACGCAATCGTGCGATTGCCGAATGGCCCACTATGACCGGTCCAGCCGACTACGCCCTTTTCTGCGGCATGACGCTTGTGGGAACAATCGAAGCGAAGCGGCGCAACCGCAACGTGATGGCAGTGCTGAGACAAGCAGAGCGCTATGCTTCGGACATCCATATGCAGGAGGCCCAATTTGCAGAGGACGGCCCTTGGTACGACTTCAAGGCACCGTTTGCCTTTTCGACCAATGGTCGCCCCCATCTAAAGCAAGTTGAGGCCCTTTCCGGAATTTGGCGTCGAGATTTGCGCGATCCTAACAATCCTGCCGAGGTCCTTGCAGGCTGGCCCTCGCCACGCGGTATCCTGGAGAGACTGTCGGTCAACAAAGAGCAGGCGCAGAAGGAACTTGTCGCCCAACCGTTCGACTTTGGCTTTCCTCTTCGTCATTATCAACGGGAAGCCATTGAGGCTGTCGAAAGCGGTTTGGCGGAAAATCGGCGCGCAATGCTGGTGGCGATGGCCACCGGAACCGGCAAAACCAAGCTGGCCATTGCGATGCTCTACCGCCTCATTTCCGCCAAACGATTCCGGCGCGTTTGCTTCGTAGTCGATAGGAGCGCGCTCGGACGACAGACCAAGGACGAATTCACTACAACCAAGGTGGTGAACGGCAAGGCGTTCACTGACATTTTTGGTCTGAGGGGCCTGGCCGATGTAACACCCGATGAGGATACGCGGGTTCACATCTGCACAATTCAGGGCTTGGTCCGGCGCGTCCTCTATTCAGAGAGCGCGGAAGATGCGCCGCCGATCGATCAGTACGATCTCATGGTAGTCGATGAATGTCATCGGGGTTATCTGCTGGACCGCGAAATGTCGGACGGGGATCTCAGCTTTCGCGATCAATCCGACTACATCTCCAAATATCGCCGTGTTTTGGAGCATTTTGATGCGGTTAAGATAGGCCTAACGGCAACCCCTGCGCTTCATACAACCGACATTTTCGGCAAGCCCGTCTTCTCCTACTCGTACCGCGAAGCCGTGATCGACGGCTTCCTCACCGATCACGAGCCGCCAATCCGGATTGTCACCAAGTTGTCCGAAGCCGGAATTCACTTCGTTCGGGAAGAAGCCGTCGATTTCATCCACCCGCCGACCGGCCAAGTTGAAACCGTCACCCTTGCCGATCAAGTCGACTTCGAGGTCGAGCAGTTCAACAAGGGGGTGGTGACGGTTCGCTTCAACCGCGCTGTCGCTGAAGAATTGGTCAAATACATTGATCCTGGTGACCCCGATAAAACGCTGATTTTTGCAGCTTCAAAGGCCCACGCAGATATCCTCGTCAAAGAACTGCGCGACGCGTTCCGCAATGCCTATGGTCCGATGAAGGATGAAACCGTCCAGCGGCTGACGGGCGATGTCGACAAGATCGAGAGTTTGATCCTTTCATTCCGCAACGATCCACTGCCGAAGGTGGCCGTCACGGTCGACCTGCTCACAACCGGTGTTGATGTCCCGAAGATCACCAACATCGTCTTTATGCGCCGGGTGAACAGCCGCATTCTCTATGAGCAGATGCTGGGCCGCGCGACACGCCTATGTCTAGAGATCGACAAGGAGACTTTTCGCATCTTCGATGCGGTCGATCTCTACGCCCACCTCCAAGATATGACCGATATGAAGCCGGTGGCGGCGGACCCAAAATTCACCCTGACCAAGCTCTTCGAAGAGCTGGCCGGTCGCGGTGATGCGGAACACAAAAGCCGCATCCGCGAGCAGATCATTGTCCGCTTCCGCCGTCGCCTGAAGAAACTGACGCCCGAAATGCGTGCAAGATTTGAAAGGGAAGCTGGCGAAACGCCCGACGCCAGCTTGGACCGTTTCGTCCAGGGCGATCCCGTCGACCTCTCCAAATGGGCGGCCGAGCGACCAAACCTGGGTCCGATCCTCGATTTGACAAATGAGGATGGTACCCCGCGATACGTGCCAATTTCCGAACATGATGACGAGGTGACCAGCGTTACGCGCGGCTATGGAACCGCTGACAAGCCAGAGGATTTCCTCGACAAGTTTACGCAGTTTGTCCGCGAAAACGTCAACCGGAACGCCGCACTGCGCATTGTCGTCCAGCGCCCGCAAGAACTAACGCGCGAAGAGCTGCGGCAACTCCGGCTCGAACTCGACGCGGAAGGCTTCACGGACAGCAAGATCAAACGGGCCTGGGCCGATGCCAAGAATCAGGATATCGCCGCTTCGATCATGGGATACATACGCCAGGCCGCGATTGGTGACCCCCTCATTCCCTATGCGGATCGTGTTCGGCACGCTGTCGAAGCCATTCTGCGCAAGCGCGACTGGACCGATGTCCAGCGTAAATGGATCGAGCGCATTGGCCGCCAGCTCGAACTTGAAATTGTCGTCGATCGCGCAGCGTTCGATGCCGAACCTTTTGCGTCRCTTGGCGGCTGGCCACGGATCGACCGAGTCTTTAATGGCGAACTGGAACAGGTTGTTCGCGACATCAATGAGAGCATTTGGAAAGAGGTGGGATAGTGAACGGACCAAGGGCGCGTGAGACCGTTCAAAAGTTGTGGAACGCCAGCAAGAGCCTGCAGGGCGGCGGAGTCAGCTATTATGAATATGTCACAGAACTGACCTACCTCCTGCTTCTCAAGATGCTCGAAGAAGTATCGCGCGATGGCAAAAAGCTCGAAGAGCGACTGCCCGCTGATTGTCGCTGGGGCGCGCTCAAGAAGCTGGAAGGCGAAGCTCGACTGGTCCGCTATCGCGCCTTGCTGCTCGAACTTGGCACGCGGGCTGACATCAATTTTCCGCTGGTCAAACAGGTGTTCACCGATGCCAAAACATCGCTGACCAAGGCCACTGCGCTCACTTCGCTCATCACGACCATCGATAATGTCGATTGGTATGCGGCAGAAGAGGATGGCCTGGGCGACCTCTATGAAGGCCTGCTCGAACGCACAACGTCTGAACGCAAGTCGAAGGCCGGACAGTATTTCACACCGCGCCCCTTGATCGACACCATCATCGGACTGGTCCAGCCCAAGGCTGGCGAGACTATCCAAGACCCGGCAGCGGGAACCGGTGGCTTCCTGATTTCGGCGCACCGCGCGATCTTGCGCGATACGGATGAGTTGACCAAGATCAGCCCGGCCATGGGGTATTTCCAACGCAACAACGCCTACCAAGGCGCTGAGTTGATCACCGGCACGCATCGCCTCAATACGATGAATCTGCTGCTGCACGGTATCGATCAGCCCATCGACTGTATCGACGCGCTGACTTCAGATGCTGAGAAATTCGACAAAGCAGACCTAATCCTCACCAATCCGCCGTTCAACAAGTTTCCGGAACGCGTGACCCGCAGCGATTTCGTCATCACTGCCGGGGCCGCCAAAGGCCCACTCCCGTTTGTTGAACATGTCGTGCGCGGCCTGAAGGTCGGTGGTCGCGCCGCCATTGTGATTCCGGACAATGTGCTGTTCGAAGACAATATGGGTCGCGACCTGCGAAACTGGCTGATGGACCTTTGCGATCTGCACACCATACTCCGCCTGCCAACGGGCATTTTCTATGCCCAAGGCGTAAAGACCAACGTCATGTTCCTCACCAAGAAATCCGAGGAGCGCATCGGCGCTAGCAAACAGGTCTGGTTCTATGACCTGCGGGCGCAGATGCCCAACTTTGGCAAGACCAGGACGCTGACGGCGGATGATTTTGCGCCCTTCGTCAAGGCTTATGGCTCTGACCCTCTGGGCACCGCAAAGCGCACGGACGAAGGCGACGCTGGACGATTCCGCGTGTTCACGCGCGAGGACATCGCCAAGCGCAATGATAACCTCGACATATCTTGGCTTCGCGAGGACGAAGAAGTTGTCGAGGAAGGCTTGACCGAACCCGATGATATTGCCGCTGCCATCCTTGGCCACCTGCGCGCCGCACTGGAGGAAATCGAAGCGGTCGCAGATGAGCTTGCCGAAACCGAAGAGGTCGAGGCGTGAACGAGCCACCGGAATCCCTGCCGATGCGGTATTTTGAGGCTATCGGCACCAGCGATAAGGCCAAGCTCAAGACTGCGCTGGCGGCTGCGCATGATATCCGAAAATTCGAAATTGAGCTCTATTGGAAACGTGCGACCTATTTCTGGTTATTGCAGGCAGCCATTTTCACTGCTTTGGGCTTCATGTGGCATGGGAAAGACGCGGAGGCGGCGGGACTCGTCCCTCTTGGTTTGACCAGCCTGGGTTTCCTTACAGCAATAGCCTCATGGTTTGCAGCCGAAGGCTCAAAGTTCTGGCAAGAAAATTGGGAACGGCACATCGACATCCTTGAGGATAATCAAGGTATTCTCTTGCATAAAACTGTCTGGGTCGGGCGCGACGGCGTCCGGTGGTCGGTGTCTGGCACCAATGGTTGGTTGAACATCTTCTTTTCGGTCTTCTGGTTTGGGCTCTTCGTCAGCCAAGTCATAATTTCGGCTGAGTGGGGTAAGTTCGGATTCGCACGCACGCCGAGCAGCGCGCTCGACTGGAATGCAGTCAAGGCCACCGTGATTGTTCTTTTCACAATTATTGGATTACTGGCTCTCTGGAGTCGTGGCTCGCGGCTAGAGGGCAAGAGGGTCTGGCCAAGGCTAATTGTATTGAAGAAGACAAACCTTCGTATCGTGCGGCGGAGTGTCGAGCCATGACCCCTGAAACCTTTGGCCGTACCATCCAGCTTTTCCTGGTAGATGGCACGCCCACCGGGCTGCGCAAAGCAACGATCCACGGCTGGACCGGCCTGACCTTCGTCGCCACTGGCACCACCTTCGCGGCGCTTACGGCCCGGCCCGAGTTGGACCGGACTGGCATCTACATTCTCTCCGGCCCGGATGCCGAGGCGGTGGGGGGCACCCGCGCCTATATCGGGTCGGCCAACAGCGTGCGCGAACGGATCAAGCAGAGCGCCGCTCAGCGTGAGTTCTGGGAGACGGCGATTGCCGTCACCACCAGCGATGATGATCTGTCCAAGGGGCATGTCGAATATCTGGAAGCGCGGCTTATCCAGATGGCGACACAGGCCAACCGCGCCACGCTGGATAACGGCACCAGCCCCGTCGGGCAGCGCCGCCGCTTGCCGGAAGCAGATCAGGCGAACATGGAACAATTCCTCGCTAATCTGAAAATCATTCTGCCCGTGGTCGGGCTTGATTTTCTCAAGCCCCAACCGCGCGCGGTGACTCAGACCGCCACCCCGGTGGCGCTGCGTACAAGCGGCGAGATCACTTTTGAAATCCGCCACAAGTCCGGCGTGCAGGCGCAGGCCGTGGAAGAAGATGGTGAATTTATCGTGCTGGAAGGATCGCAGGCGCTGAAGGACACCGGCTACGTCCAGCAGAGTTATGGCGCCTTGAAAGAGAACTTGGTCATACAAGGCGTACTGCAACCCGGCGTCGATGGCCGGTATACCTTTGTCAAACCCTACAGCTTCTCCAGCCCCTCTGCCGCCGCCGCCGTGGTGCTGGACCGCAACAGCAATGGCGTGTCCGAATGGAAGGTGAAGGGCGAGAAGCGGACCTATAATGACGTAAAGCAGGCGCGGATTGCTGCCGATGGGGTGGGTGCATGAGCGAAGTGCCAGGCAGTTGGATTGAGCCTCCAATCAGCGAGGTTGCAGAAGTGAACCCGCGCAAGGATGTCGATCTATCGACATCCGACCTGGTATCGTTCGTGCCAATGGCAGCGGTTGACGAGGTGTCCGGAACGATCCTGTCGCCTGTAGATCGGCCTTATGGCGAGGTTTCGAAGGGCTTCACCCATTTCCGCGATAACGATGTGATCTTCGCCAAAATCACGCCTTCGATGGAAAACGGGAAATCAGCGGTTGCGCGAGCGCTCACGAACAGGACAGGCATGGGGTCCACTGAATTTCATGTATTCCGAAGCAATGGGGCTATCGAGCCGGATTATCTCTGGCGCTTTGTCCGGCAAAAGTCTTTTCGTGAAAATGCCCAGGCCGTGATGTCCGGAGCGGTAGGCCAGCAACGTGTTCCTGCTGACTACCTCAAGGATCATCTGATCCCTCTTCCACCACTCCCCGAACAGCTGCGGATGGTGGCGAAGGTGGAAGCGCTGACCACGCGCACCGCTCGCGCCCGCAAAGAGCTTGACCGCATCCCCACCCTCATCGCCCGCTACAAACAACGCCTTCTCGCGCTGGCCTTTTCGGGGGAATTGACGGCAGGGTGGAGGGCCGATCACGGGCACAGAGAGCCTGTGCCCACAACAGTCGAGGACCTTTCGGAAGGGCTTCGCTATGGCACTGCCAAAAAAAGTTACGCCGAACCGAATGGCGTAGCCGTTCTTAGAATCCCCAACGTCGCTTCAGGGCGGATCAGCCTCGACGATCTGAAATATTCGGATCTTGATCCCAAAGAGTTTTCAAAACTTCGCCTCAACGAAGGCGATATTCTCGTGGTGCGGTCGAACGGAAGCGTTGATCTGGTTGGACGGCCCGCCCTCGTAACGGGTGATGCAATTGGCCTTGCCTATGCAGGATACCTTATTCGCATCCGTCCGAGGCATGACGTTGTCATGCCGAAGTTTCTTACCCTGATGCTCGAAGCACCTGCAATCAGGAGCATAATTGAATCGGGAGCGCGCTCGACGAGCGGCGTAAACAATGTGAATGCCACTGAACTTGGCGCATTGACCATCCCGCTGTTTGATATTCAAGAACAAGCTCAAATCGTCCGCCGCATCGAGTCCGCCTTTGGCTGGCTCGACCGCATGGCTGCCGACCATGCCGCCGCCGCTCGACTCCTCCCAAGACTCGATGCCGCCATCCTCGCCAAAGCCTTCCGCGGCGAACTCGTCCCCCAGGACCCGAACGACGAACCCGCCAGCGTGCTGCTGGAGCGGATTAAGGCAGAGCG
>NZ_JBFUIP010000165.1:0-12672 GCF_056401815.1 Aminobacter sp. P4_D5
ATAAGATATTAACCGACGATCTTCTCGTTTTCTACGTCTTACCGCTGCTGCTAGGCGCAGCATGCTTCGTGCTTGATGTGCGCACGAAAGCTAACGTGATTGAACTTTCTGTCACGGTTTTTTCTATATTCGCAGCGCTACTGTTGAGCGTTCAGGTGGCGTTGTATAGCGTATCCTTGAGAAGGATAAATCCTCCGGGCGACCCGAAGAAGAATAAGGATTTCAATGTAGTAAACAAATCAAGAAAAACCCTGATATCCGAATTGAACTCAAATATCTCTTATCTGATCCTGATATCAGTTATACTTATCACAACTCTATTAATAATATACTGCATAGGAAGGTTTAGTGCGCTAGAATCTTCCTTTGCCATATTTATGTTTTTTCACTTCGTGATGACATTGCTAATGGTTGTAAAGCGCGCGAGCGTGGTGTTTTCGCGGGAATATGAGGATTCCTAGGTACCGACGTTCCCTCCTAGCCCGGACTTGGGGAGGCTCGCATGGAAGTCGCCGTCTACATCCTGCGATGCTCGGATGGCTCGTACTACACCGGCCTGACCAAGCAGGAGGTCGAGGCGCGGGTATGGGAGCACAATGAGGGCGTCTATGACGGCTACACGCGCAAGCGGCGGCCGGTGGAGTTGGTGTTCACCGAGACCTATGATCGGATCGTCGAGGCGATCGAGCGCGAGCGGCAGATCAAGGGGTGGAGCCGGGCCAAGAAGGAGGCGCTGATTGCGCTGGCGTACGAGCGATTGCCGGAGTTGGCGAGCCGGAAGAAGAGGTAGCTGGAACCCTCGTGGTTCGAGGCCTGGCCGAAGATCGTGAGTGAATATTCAGGAAGGCCGTGCGGGCCAGGCACCTCACCATGAGGGTGGCGGCGCAGTGCGTCGCGTCGGCTCATCACGTAGGTTCGCGCCAAGCGTTGAAGGTTGGCAGCGCGGCCTCTCAGTAGCCCTCATGGTGAGGTGCCCGGCCAGCACTGCGTCGGCGGCATTGCATAGACTTGCCCGGCCGGGCCTCGAACCACGAGGGCGCCAGGTGCTTCCCTCCCCACCCTCATGGACAAACCCCAGGCCTTCCGCTCTACCAAGCGGCCGCGGGCGCGCATCGCATGAGTCGGGCGCGGGCGGCGGTTTCAAATCCAGGGGAAGAGCATGCGCATTCGGTCGATGATGATGGGGGCAGCCGCGCTGGTGGCGGTTGGGACGTTGGCTGCGCACGCGCAGGCCGAAGGGTTCGAAAACATCGTGCTGTCGGCGAGCGAAGACGCGGAAGAGACCCAAGCGACGTTTGCGCCGGATACGGCGAAGATTTTCTTGTCCGCCGAACTGACCGACGCGGTGGCTTCAGGATCGAAGCTCACGGTGAGCTGGGTTTCAGTCGATTCCGGTGGTGTCGCGCCGGCTAACTACAAGATCGACGAAGTCAGCTTCGAAATCGGCATGATCGAAAACCAACTCGACGCCTCGATGACCAAGCCGGATGCCGGCTGGCCGGTCGGCACCTATCAGGTGCAGATCGCCGTGGATGGAACGGTGAAGGAAACTGTGGATTTTGCGGTGAAGTGATGGGGCTGGGGGCGCGCAAGTGCCCCCTCACCCGACCGCTGGGGAGAGGAGAATGAGGCGTTCGCGCCGCCCCTCATCCGGCCGCTGCGCGGCCACCTTCTCCCCGTGAACGGGGAGAAGGAAAAAGGGTGTCTCAGTTATCGCCCATCTTGAGCGCCTGGATGAAGGCTTCCTGCGGGATGTCGACCTTGCCGAACTGGCGCATGCGCTTCTTGCCCTCTTTCTGCTTSTCGAGCAGCTTGCGCTTGCGGGTGACGTCGCCGCCGTAGCATTTTGCGGTGACGTCCTTGCGCAGGGCGGAGATGGTTTCGCGGGCAATGACCTTGCCGCCGATCGCTGCCTGGATCGGGATCTTGAACATGTGCTGGGGGATCAGCTCCTTGAGCTTTTCGACCATGACGCGGCCGCGCTTTTCGGCGGCCGTGCGGTGGACCAGCATGGAGAGCGCGTCGACCGGCTCCTCGTTGACCAGGATCGACATCTTGACGAGGTCGCCTTCCTTGTAGTCGGTGAGGTGGTAGTCGAAGGAGGCGTAGCCCTTGGAGATCGACTTCAGCCGGTCGTAGAAGTCGAACACCACCTCGTTGAGCGGCAGGTCGTAGACCAGCATGGCGCGCTTGCCGACATAGGAGAGGTCGACCTGGATGCCGCGGCGCTCCTGGCACAGCTTGAGGATCGAGCCGAGATAATCGTCAGGCGTCAGGATGGTGGCGCGGATCCACGGCTCCTCGATCGCGGCGATCTTGACCACGTCGGGCATGTCGGCGGGGTTGTGCAGTTCCTTGACCGTGCCGTCGTTGAGATTCATCCGGTAGACGACCGAAGGAGCAGTGGCGATGAGGTCGAGATTGAACTCGCGCTCGAGCCGCTCCTGGATGATCTCGAGGTGCAAAAGGCCAAGGAAGCCGCAGCGGAAGCCGAAGCCGAGTGCGGCCGAGGTTTCCATTTCAAAGGAGAAGCTGGCGTCGTTGAGACGCAGCTTGCCCATGGCGGAGCGCAGGTCCTCGAAGTCGGCGGCGTCGACCGGGAACAGGCCGCAGAACACCACCGGCTGGGCCGGCTTGAAGCCCGGCAGGGCCTTGGCGGTGGGGCGCTTGTCCTCGGTGATGGTGTCGCCGACGCGGGTGTCGGCCACTTCCTTGATCGAGCCGGTGAAGAAGCCGAACTCGCCGGGGCCAAGCTCGTCGACCTGGATCATCTTGGGGGTGAAGACGCCGGTACGCTCGACCAGATACTTGGCGTTGGTCTCCATCATGCGGATGGTCTGGCCCTTCTTGAGCTTGCCATCGATGATGCGTACCAGGACGATGACGCCGAGATAGGTGTCGTACCAGCTGTCGACCAGCATCGCCTTGAGCGGCGCGTCGATGTCGCCCTCGCGCGGCGGCGGCAGCTGGTTGACGATCGCCTCCAGCACGTCGGGGATGCCGAGGCCGGTCTTGGCCGAGATGTAGACGGCTTGCGAGGCGTCGATGCCGATGACTTCCTCGACCTGCTCCTTGATGCGCTCGGGCTCGGCGGCGGGCAGGTCGATCTTGTTGAGGACGACCACGATCTCGTGGTTGTTGTCGATGGCCTGGTAGACGTTGGCGAGCGTCTGCGCCTCGACGCCTTGCGAAGCGTCGACGACGAGCAGCGAACCCTCGCAGGCCGACAGCGAACGCGACACTTCATAGGCGAAGTCGACGTGGCCGGGCGTGTCGATCAGGTTGAGGATGTAGTCCTCGCCGTTGTTGGCGCGGTAGTTGAGCCGCACGGTCTGGGCCTTGATGGTGATGCCGCGCTCGCGCTCGATGTCCATGTTGTCGAGGACCTGTTCGGTCATCTCGCGCAGTTCCAGCCCGCCGGTGGACTGGATCAGCCGGTCGGCAAGCGTCGACTTGCCGTGATCGATATGGGCAACGATGGAGAAATTGCGGATGTGGTCGAGCGGTGTGGTCATGTGCGGCGCTTTAGCAGGGGCGACAAAGCTTAACAAGCGCGGCTTTGCGCCCTGTTGCTACCAGCGCAGCACGAAGCGGCCGGCAGCAGCGCCGGCAAGCGTGAGGATGGCGATGGCGAGCGAATACCAGGTGGCGACGAAGAACGGGGAATCGTCGAAGCAGTGCGCGGCGTAGAAGGTGGCGGCAAGGCCACCGGCAAGCAGGCCGCAAGCGGCACCGGCGAGGCCGGGCCTGGTCGGGGCGCCACGGCGCAGGGCGGCCAGGAAGATGGCGAGCGGGCCGAGACCGATCAGCGGGATCATGGTCAGGCAGACAAGGGCGTTGGTGCCGATGAGCCGCGTGCCCCATTCGGCTGATGGAATGGTGGCGAACTCAACAGCTAGCGCCACAAGCAGGATCGCCGGCGCAACGACCAGCGACGCGGCGCGACGGCCGAGCCGGGCGCCCGGACGGGCAAGCACCGCGACAAGCCCGCAGGCTGTGACGGCAACAGCCCCGGTGATGACGAATTTGAGCAGGAAGCGCCAGGTCTCGGCGGCGGCCGCGATGTCGGGGCGCGGTCCGAGCAGCACGGCAAAGACAATTGCGGCAACGATGCTGGCGGCAACGCAGGCAACAAGCAGCAGCGGGCCGAGCGAGGTTTGGCGGGAAGCGGCATCGCTCGAGATCGCCTTGATGAGGTCCTTGGTTTCCATGTCCGTTCCGTTCAATCCCTGACAAAGCGCCGGGAAATCGCCTTGAGGCCGCGATGAAGCGCCACCCGCACCGCCGTCTCGGTCATGCCTAGCGCGCTCGCCGTCTCGCCGATCGACGCGCCATCGACTGATATCGACGACACGACGTTGCGTTGCACCGGAGCAAGGGCGTCGAGCGCGCGGTCGATGTCGCGGCTGCCCAGGCTGTCCTTTTCCGGTTCGGCCAGCGTGTCGGCGAAGTCGGCGATGTCGACCTCGATGCGCTTGCCACGGCGGCGAAACGCATCGATCAGCTTGTAGCGGGCGATCGCGTAGATCCATGGCATCACGGCTTCGTCCTGCCGCCAGGTATGACGTTTCAGATGGATCGCAAGCAGCGTCTCTTGCACGACATCCTCCGGTTCGACACCGCCGTGAATGATGCGCCGGCGGCAGAAGCCCCGCACAAGCACCGCGACGCGCTCGAGAAAGACGGCATAGGCACTTTCGTCTCCTGCCATCGCCGCCCGGAAAAGCCGGGCAAGTTCGGCATCGTCCGTCCTCGTCAAGCTTGTCTTCCTCCTTTTCGGCGGCGGCGCCCGTTTGTTACGCGGCTGGCGAAATATGCCGAATATCGCGGCGGCGTCGATCACTAAAGCGTGTTCKAAAGCGAATGTAACGAAGCAGGGCCGCCTCGCGAAGTCGACGATGTGGGGCGCATGAGCGCTCCTACAACCTCTCATAGGAGTTGACCATGAATCGCCAGACCCTCGCCCTTGTTCTCGCCGGCTCGCTCGCTTCGGCACTTGCTTCCGCCGCCTATGCAGCGCCGCTGCCGGCAGAAAAGATGGTCGGCATGGAAAAGTGCTACGGCATCGCGCTGAAGGGCCAGAACGATTGCGCGGCAGGCGCGGGCACGACCTGTGCGGGAACCTCGACCATGGACTACCAGGGCAACGCCTGGAAGGCCGTTCCGGCCGGCACCTGCGCGACGATGGACGTGAACGGCCACAAGGGCATGCTTGAGCAGGCCAAGATGTAGTTCGTCGATGTAGCTCGTCTTGGGGTCCGGCACGCCGGGCCCCATCCACCATCTTCAACGCCGGGCAAACAGCATGAACATTTCGCGCAATCACGCAGGGACATTGCCGGCAGGCGCCGGCCTTGGCTTCAAGCCGGGGCACGCCGCCGAGATCTTCGCAACACTGCCGAAAGTGGGCTTCTTTGAAATCCACGCCGAGAACTACATGGGCGACGGCGGCGAACCGCACCGCGTGCTCGGTGAACTCGCAAGCCGCTACCCSCTGTCGCTGCACGGTGTCGGCCTTTCCATCGGGGCGGAACGGCCGCTCGACAAGACACATCTGGCGCGGCTTCGCAAGCTGGTCGACCGCTACCGGCCGCAGTCATTTTCCGAACATCTCGCCTGGTCGACGCATGATACGGGCTTCCTCAACGACCTGTTGCCGCTGCCCTATACCAAGGAAACACTCTCCCGTGTGGCCGACCATGTCGATGAGGTGCAGCAGACCGTTGGCCACCGCATGCTGCTGGAAAACCCCTCGACCTACATCCTGTTTGAAGACAGCAAGATCAACGAGATCGATTTTCTCGACAGCGTTGCCGAGCGCAGCGGCTGCGGACTGCTGCTCGACGTCAACAACGTCATGGTTTCGGCGGTCAACCATGGCCTCGACCCATATGCCTATATCGACCGGTTTCCGATCGAGCGCGTCGGCGAAATCCACCTTGGCGGTTATGACGAGACCGTCGACAGCGCCGGCGACCGTTTGCTGATCGACGCACATGGCTCGATGGTAATGGACGACGTGTTCGCGCTTTACCACCATGCGATAGCTCGGGCCGGACCGCTGCCGACGCTAATCGAATGGGACAACAACGTACCGGCATTTCCGGTGCTGCTTGCCGAGGCAATCCGTGTTGAAGCGGTGCTCCAAACAGCCCGCCACTGGCAGGACAAACGCCAGGCGAGGCAGGCATGAGCAGCGTCCAGGAGAAATTTGCCGCAGCACTGCTGGACCCCACGCTTCCCGTGCCGGATGGCGTGACGAGCGCGCGTGGCGAGGCCGATACGGCACGATTTGCCGTCTACAGGAACAATATCGCCGTCAGCCTGACCAATGCGCTTGGCCAGCGGTTCCCGGTGGTGAAGCGGCTGGTGGGTGACGAATTCTTCCATGGCATGGCCCGCGCTTTCATGGCGACATCGCTGCCTTCAAGCCCGCTGATTTTCGCCTATGGCGACCAGTTTCCGGATTTTATCGCAGATTTCGCGCCGGCCACCGCCTTGCCCTACCTCGCCGACGTGGCGAGGCTGGAGGCGGCATGGACCCGCGCCTATCACGCTGGCGATGTGCTGCCGATGACGGTCGAGGCGCTGGCCAAGGTCGCGCCGGACCAAATCGCGACATCGCGGTTCCGGATTCACGCAGCTACAGCATTGGTGCGCTCCAACTTTGCCATAGGCACCATCTGGCAGGCGCATCAGCAGGACTACGCCGGCAAGCAGTCAGTCGGCCATGCGGAATGGGTGGCTGTGACCCGGCCCGCCTTCGAGGTGCGCGTGCATGTCATACCCGGGGCGGACGGCGTTTTCGCCGCAGCCCTGTTTACCGGGTCGACCATCGGCGAGGCCGCGCAGGCCGTATTCGCGCAGGATCAGCAATTCGATTTCGGCCGGGCGATCACCGGCCTGATTTCGCTCGGCGCATTCGCCGGAATCGAGACATAGCGGAGACATCAGCGATGGCACGAACAGACAATGCTCCGATGCTGCGCGGCCAAGGCCAAGCGAGCCTGCTTCAGCGGGCCGAAAGCGCAATCGCCGCAATCCCCGCAACGCTACCGCTCCTGGCGCTCAGGTTTGCGATTGCCGTGCCCTTCTTCAAGTCGGGACTGACCAAATGGGACGGTTTCCTGACGCTGTCCAACGGCGCGCGCTACCTGTTCACCCAGGAGTTCAGCCTGCACATATTCGGCAATCAGTATCCCTATCCCGCACCCATCCTGATGGCGACGTTCGCCGGAATCGGTGAGATCGTGCTGCCAATATTGCTGGTGCTGGGACTGGGTACGCGCTTTGCGGCGATCGGCATCTTGCTGATGACCGCGGTTATCCAGCTGACAGTGCCGGAGGGCTGGGCCAATTTCCACCTGCCTTGGGCAGCAATGGCGCTGACGCTTGCCGTCTATGGCGGCGGGCCCATCGCGCTGGATAGGCTGGTCGGCCTTGGCAAGAGGAAGGGCTGAACCGCGCGAGCGCGCCGGTATCCATCACAACGCGCGCTATGGAGGTGCGCTAGCGGATGGCCGCGGCTTACGCCGTGCCGGCAATCGGCATCAGGTGCAGGTTTCGGCTGGCACGGCGGCCACAGGCGGCGAGCAGCGCCGAACACAGCATGTCGACGTCGGCCTCCTGGCGCGGACACCAGCCGCAGGTGCAGGCAGCGGGGCCCGAATGCGCATCTGATGTCTCGCGGTAGATCGAGCCCACCGCCTGGGCGGCGAGGCGCATGACGACCATCGGCGGCAGGCCGGTCTTGCGCATGACCTCGCAGAATTCGTTCATGATCGTGGCGCGGATATGCGCTTGCGCTTCCTCATGACGCCGTTCGTCTTCAATCGCATGTGCCAAGGTCATGTCTCCAGATCAATGTATTGGGTTAGCGGCGGTTGAGCTGCGAGCCGCTCGCAGGGGCGATCGCCGCGGCAGCGATCCGCAAGGCTTCGCGCGCTGTTTCGAGCTGACGCATCGCCTCGAACAACGCTTCCCTGTCGCGCCGGTGGATATCGAGCCGGTCGACGAACATCGAGCTGTCGCCGACCTCAGGCTGGGGCAGTGCGTTGAGCCGGCCAAGGCTGTCATTGGCGGTGCGGCGAGCGCTGTCGACCTGTTGATTCAGCGTCTCGACACGGCCGAGAAGCACGAGATAGCTGCCGACGTCTGCCTCGCGGCGCTCGGTGAAACCTGCGATGGGAGCGACATGCATCATAAGTGCGCCTCCAGTTGTTTGTTCGCGACCACGACCACGCATGTTTCGATGCGTGGCCGTGGTGAGCTTAACCCGCCACCCAGGACGAGCCAATACAAAACTGGACTAAAAATATCAAGTTTAAAAATACAACATTCCGGCATCCGGCAGCGGCGCGGAATGGACGCGTCGGAGTGCGCGAATGCCGGCCCAAAGGGCTGTTGACTGAGGTGCCCCCGCGCKCTCCTATATGGGCGGCAGCTTGGGGTGGCTGCGCATGGGAGGAACGGTCATGGCCGAAAAGGCTGAGCATAGTGACGAGGGTTTGACCGCGGAAGCGCGCCCCGCCACCAAGGACGATGCGACCGTGCTTGCCAAGCTGGTCAACATGGCCGGCCACGGGCTGCCGCTCTATCTCTGGACCAAGATGGCCGATGGCGGCGACCCGTGGGAAGTGGGCCGCCAGCGGGCTCAGCGCGAGCACGGCAGCTTTTCCTACCGCAACACCGTGGTTTTGGAGCATGGCAAGGTTCTGGCCTGCCTGATCGGCTATCCCATCGTGCCAGCCCCCGTCGATCCCGACACGCCCGCGATGTTCGTGCCGATGAACGAGCTCGAGGCGATGGCCGTGGGCAGCTGGTATGTCAACGTGGTGGCAACCATGCCCGAAGCGCGCGGCCGGGGCTTCGGCTCCAGGCTGCTCGCCATGGCCGACGTGATAGCAGAAGCCACGGGTTGCAACGGAACCAGCCTGATCGTGTCCGACGCCAATACGAACGCGCGGCACCTCTATGACAGCGCCGGCTACCGCGAAGTGGCGACGCGGCCGATGGTCAAGGAAGACTGGGACAATCCGGGCCAGAACTGGGTGCTGATGGTCAAGCCGTGAGCTGCATTGGCTAAACCCGCTCGCGYTTCGAGACCCCAAATGCATGGTCCTTCAAACACGGAATATTGCGACGATACAATGATGGCGTATGAGGCGGCGCGCCGGGTCTTCCGTCCAGGCGAGGCGCTGACATTCGACGCCGCCTATCGGCTCGCCCATCTGCCGTTGGTGGCGCCAGGCCATGCCGATGCCATAGCACGCAAGGATGGGACCGATTATCTCAACGGAAAATATGCGGCACCGCGTCATTCGCTCGTTTTGCCAGTCGACGCAACGGAACTTGGTCGGTCTGACGCATTTCGACTGTTTGAAAAGGAACTTCGTGCGTTCTCATTCAGCGATAAGATTCAGTGGACCCTGTCTCAGGAGCGCGCATCGAAACTTCACGCGACAATCGTCAACGGTCTTGCCGAGCCAGAGTTCGCGCGTTGCGCAGACCAGGTTGCCAAAGCGCTCGCACCACTAGGAAAGCTTTCGGTACGGATCGGCGGACCATTTCTGGGCCAGTTCAACACCGGCAGGATGTATCTTCCGGTCTATCCGGAATGTCGCGACGGCGAGGATATATTTGCCTTGATCCAGGGCGCGTGTGGCGCTCGGGTGACCCGGTTTTACGTGGTCGGCTATTATCATTTCGCCTCGCCACTCGCGGCCGCCGAAACGAATGAACTGGCAGGGCTGGTGGAGCGTTGGCGCCATCGCACTGTTGCCCATCTGCCGGTCAAATCACTGGCAATTCAATCGACCAATGACGATCTGGCGCTTTCCGCGCGGATCGTCGCAACGATCCCGGTCGGCAGCCGCCGGCGACAACTATAGAACTTGATTGCGCCAGAGCGCGGGCGCGCTTGACGCTTGGGGAGCATTCAGCGCAAATCGCGGACAGTTTCTCGGGAGCTTTTCAAAATGTCCGCCATCGGCCTTTCGCTGCTCGGTCTTTCGACCGTCATCTTCCTGATCGCGGCGATGGTGGCCAAGACCTGGGGTATCGAGCCGACGCTTGGCAAGCTGGTGGTGACGCTGCTGCTTTATTCGCTGGGCAATCTGGTCATGCTGCGCCTGGTGCGCGATTTCGGCATGTCGGTGTCGTTCTCGCTCTCGGCCGTGATCCAGCTGATCGCCGTCAATCTGGTGGCGATCATTTACTTCGGCGAAAAGCTGAGCGGCATCCAGGGCATCGGCGTGGGGCTGGCGGTGGTGGCCGTGGCGCTGATCACGCTTGGGCCGGCACTGGCCGGGAAGTAGGCCAACGCATCCTTTCGACTTAGCGGCTCGCCAGACCAAGGTCTGATCTCAGCATAGCTTTGGTCGGTCGCAGCGGCGTATGGGTCGCAGGACGCTCCACATCGGGAGCAGCTTGCGGCAGGGTGTTCCTTGCGGGAGAGCTAAGGCGCAGCCCGCCTGCGCCCATAGAAGGAACCTCACGATGCGTGCAAGATCCTCCCTCGGTCTTACCTTGCTCATGCTTCGCGCCTCGGCTGCCTTGGCGCTGACGGCGGTCCCACTGCACCTGAGCTTCGACGGCGCGATGCCCAAGCTGGTGACCGCAGCCGCCATGGCGGACGACGACGATTCCGGCTCCGACCACAGCGGTAGCGACGATCACGGCGGCAGTGGCGGCAGTGACCACGGCGGTGGCGGCGGCAACAGTGGAAGCGGCGGCGATGACGATGATGACAATGGCAGCGACGATCACGGCGGCGGCCACGACAGTGGCAATGGCAATGGCAATAGCGGTCGCGGCGGCGGAAATGGCAGGGACGACAGCGACAACCACGACAACGATCGCGAGCATGTGAACCGCCTCACCGGCAATCGGGTCGAAATCGGCCGCAACAGCATCGAGGTCGTTCATCGGGACGGCACCAAGGAAGAACTCGACAACGGTATCTACGAGATGAAGGACGCCAGGGGGCGAACCATCATCGAGCGCCGCGCAACGGCCAGGGATATCGCTCGCATGAACGATCTCGCCAGATAAGCGGCGGCAGGGCTCAGGTGACAGGCTGGAAGGGCGAAAGCCTTTCCAGCCTTCTTTTTGAGCCATCGAGGAAGAGCGGCACCTAGCCGGCTCGATCCAGGGAATCGCGCAGCATCATTGCCGCTTCGGTGCGGTTGCGCACGTTGAGCTTGGCCAGAACCCTGGTCATGTGGTGCTTGACGGTCTTTTCCTGCAGTTTCAGGCGGGCCGCGACCTCCTTGTTGCTCAGCCCGCCCGACACCAATAGGAGAATTTCGCCTTCGCGCTCCGTCAGCTGCCGCAGCGGCTCGGCGCTCGGCTCCGCGGACTGGATGGCCTTGAGATCGGTGAGCAGCCGTGCCGACACCACAGGCGAGACATAAACTTCGCCCGCCGCGACATTGCGCAGGATCTCGGCCAGCATCTTCGAGCCCACTCCCTTCAGCACATAACCGCGAACGCCATGGTTGAGTGCCGTGGTGACGTCATCGCGCGTTTCCGAAACGGTGAGCATGACGATCTTCTGGCCTGGCCGCAGGTCGAGAATGCCTTGCACGGCGCTCAGTCCGCCGCCGGGCAGGCTGATGTCGAGCAGGAGTATCTCGGGAGCTGCCTCGCTGACGATGCGCAGGGCATCGTCGGCGCTTGAGCCTTCGCCGACGATTTCGAAGCCGCCGTGCTCTATGAGGCTACGCGCCACGCCCTCCCGAAACAAAGGATGATCGTCGACGACAGCAAGGCGCAAGGGAGCAGTCATGATTGTTCCTTATCCTCAACGTTGAGCATGACGGCAGCGCGAGTGCCGGCCGCTGATGAGGTCAACGAAAACTGACCGCCAATACTTTCCACCCTCTCGCGAAGGCCGGCGAGGCCGAGCCGGTCGGCGCGGATGCTGGCGACGTCGAAGCCAGGCCCCGCGTCGGACACCTCGACGGTGAGCTTGCCGGCATTGGCTGTCACCGCGACCGCCTGGCCGCGCCCGCCAGCATGGCGAAAAGCATTGTTGAGCGCTTCCTGGACAAAGCGGTAGATGCAGATCTTCTCGTATGAAGCCAGCGCAAGCCCAAGCTGATTGCCAGAAAGCGCTACCTTCGTGCCGGTACGCTGCTCATGGGCCGAGACGGCGAGCGTCAACGTCTCGCTCAGGCTTGCCGCCTCGATCTGCGGCAGAACCAGCCCGCTGGAGATGTCTCTGATGTCGCGCATCGCTTCGTCTAGCCGCGACTTGATGGCATCGATCTCCTTGTCGCGCTCAGGCTGGGTAACGTCAGTGTCAGCAATCGCCTTGCTGTCCATCCTGAGCGAAGCCAGTGCCAGAAGCTGTGCCGGACCATCATGCAGATCGGCAGCGATGCGGCGCAGGTAGCTTTCGTTGAGTGCCGCTGCGCGCCGCGACGCGCCCTCCACGCGCTGGCGCAGCGAGGAATTCTGGGCTAGCAGTTGCTGCAGATCGGCAACACGCTCCTCCAGTGCCTTGCGCTGGCTGTCGATGGTCTTGCTGCCGCGAAAGACGATGCCCCAAAGCAGCGCGAAGACAGCAAGCGTGGTGCCGGCGACGAACAGCCAGCTCGAAATGCCGCGGCATTGAGCGTCGAGCGGAACTCATGGGCGATCTCGTAGAATTCGGACACCGCCACGACC
>NZ_JBFUIP010000166.1:0-12651 GCF_056401815.1 Aminobacter sp. P4_D5
CCTACAAGGTTGACATTCAGCGCTTCAAGATCAGCCGGTGAGTAGCTGCGACGCGCCAGCACGGTTTCGCGGAAGCCTTCGATATGGGTCGCAAGAATATGCTCGATGCGGTCGGCGAATTTTTCCCTGACAGGCTCGGTCCAGCGACCGTCCTTAGGCGTTTCGATCAAGCCCGCCGCGTCACCTTTAAGCAAACGCGGCACTTCAGGCAGTTGCAGCCACAGGATCGCCTTGCCTTCCGGAGCGCGTCCCGGATCGAGCGCTGTCGGTTGACCGACGCAGATCGTCGAAATGGCGGGCAGCATGCCACGCTCAGCCTCGTTGGAGGCGCGTGAGACGCCGTCGAGACCAGGGGTCAGATGGATGAGCGCAACCTTGTCGAGACCATCCGCCTTCCATCGCGGCGGCTGTGACAGCGCGTAGTGAATCTGCATGTTGCCCTTGCCATAGCGATAGGCGGTGACGCCATCCGCGACGGCGGAAGGAAGCTGCTTGCCGGCAAGCAATCGGTCATAGAGCTGGTTCGGCGTAACCGAGCAGATGACACCCTTTGCTGCGTGTAGCGTCGTGCCGTCGGAAAGCCGCACGCCTTTTGCGGCGCCGCCGCCATCAAGCACGATCGCCTCGACATCCGCGCCTGTCTTCACCATGCCATGCTGGTCTTCGATGAGGCGCTTGAAGGCGGCAACGAGATTCTGGGTCCCTCCCTTCACGATCGGACAGCCGGCGGCTTCAACAGCAAATGCAATCACCTTGGCCATTTGCGCCGAATAGGCGCTTTCAGGACCAAGTCCGGAATGCAGCACCCACGGCGCCCATAGCGCTTGCGTCACCTCCGACCGGTAGGTGGTTTCGAGATGAGCCCGCGCCGTCTCCAGCGCCACGCCGAAGAAGGACGCCATGGCGCGCGGGCCCCGCCGCCAGGTCTCCTTCAGCACCGTTTTCAGCATGCCACCGGACCAGAGAGAACCACCGAGCAGCGAGAAAACAAACGGCGCATCGGCACCCATGCCCTCCATCACCTTGGCGAAGCGCCCGCCGTCGCCCTCGGCCAGACCATCGAACAAGGCGATATTGCGCGCCCGTTCGGTTGAGAACACCGCCGCCCGGCCATCGGGCAGCAGCACGGCGGTCGGCGTATCGGTGGTCGCGATCTCGAGGCCGCGCGCATGCAGATCTTTGCCGAGCGCTGCATAGGCCGGCGAGAGAAGAAACAGGACGACGGTCGTTGCCATCACATCATGGACAAAGCCGGGCGCCGTAATTTCTTCGGTACGCAGGCAGCCGCCGAGCCTGTCGTTGCGCTCCAGTACCAGAACCTTGCGGCCTTTGCGGCCGAGCATAGCGGCGGCGACAAGCGCGTTAATGCCGCTGCCAACGACAATGTAATCAGCGTCGCTCATATTGTTGTGTCTCCGCCCATTCCTGCAAGTCCGGCACCCGATCCGAACGCCCCATCCAGAAGCTGGACAACATTTTCGATCGGATCAAGCCTGTTGACCGTGTTTTGCTTCAGCCTATGCGACCCGCGTAAAAAATATCCGTTTGCATATAAATCCGCTTGGCAAAACGACGGAAACCATTTTAACATTGAAATATCTCCTCAGACCGGCGCCGCTGATGGTTCCATCGGCAAGAACACCGGCGAAGCAAGGGGATCAGGGAGGGACCAATGACGAATTTTACAAGGCGTGAGACGCTTGCGCTGGGTGCTGGTA
Source organism: Aminobacter sp. P4_D5 (assembly GCF_056401815.1). NCBI lineage: Bacteria > Pseudomonadati > Pseudomonadota > Alphaproteobacteria > Hyphomicrobiales > Phyllobacteriaceae > Aminobacter > Aminobacter sp. P4_D5. Next base: position 1,719 of record NZ_JBFUIP010000166.1, read on the forward strand.
CATTTCTGGCAGGGTTGCTTGCCGGCCGCGGCATTGCGTCGGCTGCCGCCGTCGGCGATGCGTTGACGATTGCATATAACGTAAACCTGCCGTCCTTCGATCCAACTGTTGGCCCATCCGCGGTCAACCCGACGATCCAGGCGATTTATCAGTCCGTCTTCGACCAGTTCATCGGCCAGGCGCCCGACCTTTCCTTCAAGCCGGGTCTGCTTACCGAATGGGGCTGGAACGACGACAAGACGAAGGTCTGGATGACGGTGCGCGACGGCGTCACTTGGCACGACGGATCACCCTTCACCGCCGAGGATGTCGTATGGTCGCTTGAGCGGGCCGCCAAGCAGGAGACCGGCAACCCGATCCAGTTCATCTGGTCGACCGCCGGCAACTACAAGATCGAAGGCAACAAGATCACTGGAGACGTGCTGCGCTTCGAGCCGACCTTCTTCAAATGGATGGCTTTCCTCACCGGCTTTGTCCTGCCCAAGGCCTATTACGAAAAGGTGGGCGCTGAGGGTTTCGAGAAGAAGCCGATCGGCACTGGCCCGTATATGGTCGACGCCTATGAGGGCAACGCGTTCCTCCGGCTGAAGGCAAATCCGAATTATTTCGGCGGCAAGCCCGCATTCGAGACCGTGGTGTTCAAGTTCGTTCCGGACGCGACCAGCCGCGTGGCGGAAATCGAAAGCGGATCGTCCGATGTGACGCTCGACGTTCCCTACGAAGAGTTCGATCGCTTGAAGGCTGTTTCAGGTCTGGCCGGCGTCACCACACCAATCACAGACATCGGCATGATCTTCCTCAACAATATCGATGTCATGCTCGACAAGAACGTGCGCCTCGCCGCCCATCACGCCATAGACAAGAAAGCGATCGTCGAACGCCTGCTGCACGGTTACGGCGTGCCGATCGATACGCTCGAGGCTCCAGAATATGCAGCCTACGATCCGACCATTGTTGTTGGTTATGATCCGGAGAAATCCAAGGAGCTTTTGGCCGCCAGCGGCTTCTCGACCGATAAGCCGGCGAAATTCACCATCCAGACCACGCGCGGTCTCAAGCCAAAAGATTACGAGATGATCCAGGCGATCGTCGGCATGTGGCGCAAGGTTGGTATCGAAGCCGAGATCGAAGTCTACGAAATCGCCAAGCATTACGAGCTTCGCGCTGCCGATCAACTCGCGCCTGCGGCGTTCTACAACTGGGGCAACGCGATCGGCGATCCGACGACGTCGACCGGCTTTGCCATGTTTGGCCCTTCTCCGCACTCCGTGTGGAACACCGATGATCTCGACAACATGATCGGGCCGCTTTGGGGCGAGAAGGACGAGGAAAAGCGCATCGCCGGGTGGAAAGCCGTGTCGAAATATATCGCGGAGAACGGCTACGTCATTCCGTTGCTGCAATATGTGCAGCCAATCGTCTACAAGTCTGATCTGAAGGTCACGCCGAGCGTGGCGGGCTCGCTGCAGCCCGTCCTCGTTGCAAAGGCGTAATCCGCCAGCCAGAGCAGCCGATACGAAGGTCAGTGCGTAGATGGGCTTTGCGCGGGTTTCCAAACAGGTGCTGATGGCAGCCGTGACACTTCTTGGCGTCGGGCTGATCGTCTTCGTGTTGCTGCGCGTGGTGCCGGGAGATCCGATCTCCATGATGATCGCGCCGGGCGCCAGCCCGGCCGACATCGTTGCCTTGCGTGCCCGTTACGGCCTTGACGACAGCATTGCGGTCCAGTTCTTCATTTGGCTGAAAGGCATTCTCTCCGGCGATTTCGGCACTTCAATCTCGCTGCGTCGCGACGTTCTCGAACTGCTGGCTGAAAGACTGCCGGCGACTTTGGAACTTGCAATGGCCGCTTTTGTGGTCGCCGTCTTGCTTGGCGGTGCGGTCGCGGTGATCGGGGTGCGTCTGCGCCGAACCGTCGGTGAATCGGTGATCGACGCGGTCAATGGACTTTTCCTGGCGGTCCCGGATTTCGTCTGGGCGTTGGCGCTGGTTCTCGTGTTGGGTGTCCTCTACCCGGTCTTTCCGCTTTCGGGCCGCGTTGATCCACAATCGGCGTCCGATTTTGCTACGCGGTTTTATCTGCTGGAGAGCGTTGTCACGCTGCGCATCGACAAATTCGCAGAGGTGGCTTCTCATATGGTCATGCCGACGCTTGCCCTGGCGCTGCCGCTCGCTGCCATCATCGCACGGGTTCTCAAGGATGCATTGTCGGAGGCGATGGTGCAGGACTATGTCCTGCTTGCAAGACTGAAGGGCATGTCCGAGTGGCGGCTTATCCTGCAGGAGGCGCTGCGCAATGCCGTTGGTCCCACGCTTGCGCTGACCGGCGTGCAACTGACCTTTCTGATCGGCGGCACAGTGATCGTCGAGCGCATCTTCTCTTACCCCGGAGTTGGAAACATGGCGATCGATGCCGTGATCAACCGCGACCTGCCGCTGATCCAGGGTCTGGTACTTGCCTTTGGGCTGATCTTCATCCTCATCAACATTCTCGTCGACCTGGCCGTGGTCGCTCTCAATCCGCGGCTTCGGCATGGTTGAGGTTGCTGCGGCTGAAAAGGCGAGACAACGCCGCCAACCTTTTTGTGCTTTGCTCGGCGAACCGAAGGTTGTCTTTGGCGGCGGTTTCATTCTGCTTCTCATCGTGATGGCGCTCTTCGCGCCTTGGATCGCACCCAGAGACCCGTTGGAGCAGGATCTGATGCTCGGCTCATTGCCGCCGGCAGGATTTTCCGGCGCGGAACCGGGTTACTATCTGGGCACGGACGATCTTGGCCGCGATGTCCTGTCCCGCCTCATCTATGGCTGCCGCATCGCCCTTACGGTCGCTTTCGTTGCCGCCAGCCTCGCCGCCCTCATCGGCACTTTGCTCGGGCTCGTCGCTGGCTGGTACGGCGGTTGGATAGATGTGGTCGTCTCTCGCCTGGTCGACATCTGGATGGCGTTTCCGCCCGTTCTGTTGTCGATCCTTCTGGTGGCCATCCTCGGGTCAGGCGTTCACTCGGTCATTGCGGCCATCGTCATCATCGACTGGACACGCTTTTGCCGCGTCGTGCGCGCCGAGACTGCCGCACAGGCAACCATGGATTATGTGACGGCCGCGCGAACAATCGGCTTTCCACGGTTCACGATTCTGATGCGGGAGATCCTGCCCAATGTGGCGCCCGTACTCGTTGCGCTCGTCAGTCTGGAAATGGGCATCGCGGTGATAGTCGAAGCCATTCTTTCCTTTGTCGGCCTCTCGGTTTCTTCCGACACCCCTACCTGGGGCGGAATGATCGCACAGGGCCGCCAGATCGTTCACCACGGCTGGTGGGTACTGGCGTTTCCACTCCTCTTGCTTTTTGCCACGGTGCTGGCCTTCAACCAGCTCGGCGATGGGTTGCGCCGCGTGCTCGATCCGGTAATGCGCCGATGAGCGCCCCAGTGCTTTCCATCGCAGATCTCGGCGCAGTCAGCGACCGGGATGCCGGCGCGGCGATCCTGCGCGGCGTGTCCCTGGAGTTGCAGGCTGGCGAGGTACTTGGCCTGGTCGGCGAAAGTGGCGCCGGCAAGTCGACCATAGCCAAGGCGGTGCTCGGCGTATTGCCGCGCACCGTGCGGATCACGACTGGCACAGTTCTTTTTGGTGGCCGCGACCTTCTTCGCCTGCCTCCCCGTGAACTCAGGGAAATCCACGGATCGGAAATAACGCTGATCCCGCAGGATCCAATGACAGGCCTCAATCCCGGTCGGCGCATAGAAAGCCAGTTGACCGATGGTTTGCGGCTCAAGCAAGGAATGAAATCGGCCGCGGCCCGCGAGCGCGCCCTCACTTTGCTGAACGAGGTTCACATCCGCGAGCCAGAGCGCGTCTTGAAGGCCTATCCGCATGAGTTGTCGGGCGGCATGCGCCAGCGCGTCCTCATTGCCGCCGCCTTCGCCATGAACCCGAAACTGGTGATCGCCGACGAACCAACGACGGCGCTCGACGTGACCGTGCAAAAGCAAATCCTGCGGCTGATCCGCGCTATGCAGGCAAAACATGGAACGAGCGTCATCTTCGTGACACATGACCTGGGCGTGGTCGCGCAGATTTGCGACCGTGTGATGCTGCTCTATGGCGGCATGGTGGTGGAAACCGGCAACACCGGGGATATTCTGACCAACCCGCGCCACCCWTACATGCGGGCGCTTCTCGCGGCGGGACCACGCTATGATCGTCCCGATCGCACGCTGGCGCCTGTGCCCGAGACTGTTTTCACCGGCCTGCGCGAGGAACTCGCTGCCTTCGATCGCGGAACGACGCGTCATGGCTGACGTTCTTCTGGCGGCCGAAACTATCGAAGTCGCTTACGGCGCCACCCGCAACGTCAAGGTGCTGCATGGGATCGACCTTTCGATCGCGAGAGGCGAGACGCTGGGTATCGTTGGCGAATCCGGATCGGGCAAGACGACGCTGGGGCGCGCTCTGTTGCGCCTCATCAACGTAACCGCCGGCACCATCACGTTCGATGGCAAGGACATAACGAATTTCGATGAAGCCGCCATGCGGCCGCTCAGGCGGCGCATGCAAATGATTTTCCAGGACCCCATGTCCTCCCTTAATCCGCGGCATACCATTCGCAGGATTTTGACAGGCCCCCTCCTCCTGCACGGTCTCGCGCCGAACGCCAAGGATGCCCTCCGGCAAGCAGCGCGTATCGTTGAACGTGTCGGCCTTCCTTCTTCAGCGCTCGAGAGGAACCCGCACGAACTATCGGGTGGACAGCGTCAGCGGGTCGGCATCGCGCGCGCGGTGGTGATGCAGCCGGATTTCGTGCTTGCCGATGAAGTCGTATCGGGCCTGGACGTGTCGACGCAGGCGCAGGTGCTCGCCCTAATCGCCGAGCTCAGTCGCGAAATGGGCCTCGCGGTTGCCTTCATCAGCCACGACCTGTCCGTCATTCGCGCCATTTGCGATCGGGTAATAGTCCTGGAGGGAGGCAGGGTCGCGGAGGAAGGCCCATGCAGTCGCGTTTTCGAGGCACCACATTCCGACTACACACGGTCATTGCTCGACGCCATTCCATTGCCCGAACCGACGCCTGGTTGGCTGGATACATAGGCCGGCGGACGAAGTCGATCTTTTGTCGCCTTTGGGAAAGGGCCAGCACGTTTCAGATCACCACGGTCGAGTACGAGTACCGCCTCCGTTAAGGCTTCGCGCGGCGTGGAGGGTTTCATAAGACTCAGCATGCCGTCGAGAAAGGGCAGTTGCAACGGCTGAGTGGAGGCGCAGAGAGCGCCTGATCCGAGGCCAATTGTGCGGCAAGAATTTCGAACTGTTCGGTGAACGTTATGCCGCTGAAACCCGAGGCTCTTTGCTGCCCCCCTTCGAAAACTCTTTGATCTCCGTGCGAGTCGCAATGACCGAGCACAGTGGTTAGGGATACTCGCCGGGAAGTTGGGTGGGTCGGGCAACGTCGCTATTCGAGCACGGGCTTTGGTACGTTTGGCACGAGCCCGCAACCGTAAAATTCCTATTAGATTTCATGTGAAATGCCTGATAGGCATCTATAAAAAAATTAACAGAGATGCGTAACCATCTGATTTTGCTATTTCTTCTACCGCGCCATCCGACCAATCCGCACCACGCCCAGCCATCGTGACTACGAGCGCCTGCGGACGCAGTCATGCAATTTTGGAGCTAGAAAACTGATGGGGCGTGGGGCAGCCGCATCTCGACGCGCTCGGTCCACGATCCGGTCATGGCGATGGGCATGAGCAGTATTTCCGAGAGCCAGGTCACGTGGCTGTGCGAAGAGACCACGACAAGGTCAGGCCTTCCTGGCCCGGCCAATCGAAGGCGACTGGCCGTATCTGTGGATCTACGCCACTTATCTGAACGTGCGTCGCGGCGGGCGCGTCGCATCGGTCGCTGTCATAATTCTCCGCAAATACAGAATACTATACCTGCAGCATGAAGGCCCATGCCTGGCAAATAATACAGAAAACAAGTCCCAGTTAGGCAGCAATAACTGGATTAGACCCGAATTTGACGCCTTTCAATTTGCCTACGACAAATGAGATGCACTCGCTGCAAGAATTCCGATACCCCTCCAATTGACAACTTCGGCGCGCTGGCTATTTTCCGACTCGGAATTGGTTCCGCCGAGAGGTGGATGAAAAGGGAACACGGTGAGGCCACTGGCCGAATCCGCGACTGCCCCCGCAACTGTAACCGTTGAGCCTTCTCCAACATGCCACTGAGCGCACGTTATGCGGTCGGGAAGGCGGAGAAAGGCTGAGACACGGAAGTCAGGAGACCTGCCCGTTCCAGTCACCCATGCTTTGTCCACGGGGTGCGGACAGGCGCGGTCGCTCGTGGCGGTGACATTGAAAAGTGTTGCCGCATGCGGAGGGCCGCAGGGTGAATTGCATCCCTGCACCTGCCTGCCTGCGGTTTGGAGAAACTGGCGCGCCCTAACCGCGCCACCCGAACCATTTGGGGGCAAAATTGCAGAGACTACTTATTGCCGCCGGCGCACTGTCGCTGGCACTTCCCGGTCACACCTACGCGCAAGAGCTGCCTTCATCAGGGCCGACCCTGCTCGATAGGCTGGTGATCACCACGCCTCTTCGCCGCGCAAGTTCGCTTGTGCGGGCTACCTCCTCCGTCACGGTCATCGATGAAGACGAGATCAAGGGATCGGCTGCGCCCGATCTGCCCTCGCTCCTCAAGCGCTATCCCGGCGTTTCGATCATCGGTTATGGCGGCCAAGGCTCCGCAACAAATGTCTATCTTCGGGGCATGTCCTCGGGGCAGACACTCGTGCTCGTCAATGGCGTGCGTACGGCCTCAGCCACCAGCGGAATAAGCTCGATCTTCAACATCCCGCTCTCCGCGATCGAGCGTATCGAAATCGCGAAGGGTCCGCATTCGGCCCAATACGGCGCAGATGCCATTGGCGGCGTGATCAACATCATCACCAGGCAGGGCGGCAAGTGCGACGACGGACGCGATCGCTGCGGATCGATTACAACGGGGGTAACATATCCCTGGGGAGCACATGTATCCGGCAACGTGCGTGGCCAGACGGCAGGCGGCGTTGAATACGCTGTGGGCGGCAGCCTTCTCGGCACCCAAGGCTATGACTTCACGACCCCTTTGGCATGGGGTCATGAACCCGATGATGACGGCTTCCTGCAGGGCTCGCTAAATTTCTCTGTCGCCAAATCCTACGACTGGGGGCGGCTCTACGCAGATGGCCTCTTTGCCCGTGGCCGGACGGAGTATGACAATTCGTTTCCGTCGTTCAACGAGGTCGACACCGATACCTTCGCCGGAAAGATCGGCGCCACGTTGAAGCATTCGGACAGCTGGAATTCGACTGTCGAGGTTTCCAGCGGCCTAGACCGTTCGACCAACTTCCGTGATGGTGTTGTTGGCAACAGCGAGTTTGACACGCAGCGCTTCGGAATCTTCGCATCGACGGAGAAATCCTTCGAGTTTGGGGACGCAACGCATGTCGTTGCTGGCGGTGCTGAAGCCTATCGCGAAAGCGTGGACTCGACCGTCGACTTCGGTGTCGACTCCCGCAATCTGGTCGCGGTCTTCGGGCAGTATTCGGTCGAGTATGGCGCACTCACCATCGATAGCGGCCTGCGCTATGATCACAATGAACAGTTCGGCGATGCGACGACTTACAATCTCGGTGCCAGCTGGGAAATCGTTCCGGATCTCATCGCGCGAGCGTCCTACGGCACAGGCTTCCGTGCCCCGACCTTCAACGACCTCTATTACCCGGGCTACTCGAATCCAAACCTCAAGCCGGAAAAGTCTCGTTCCTACGAGATCGGCCTGAACTGGCGGCCGACGGTCGACACGACGGTTGACGTAGCCCTCTACCAGACCTGGCTCACCGACGCGATCGCGTCCAATCCCCCAACGTACCTCCCCTTCAACGTCGCCAGAGCCAAGGTTTCGGGCGTAGAGGCTTCGGTGTCTCACCAATTCAGCGACAGTTGGAGCGGCAAGGCTACGATCGATTATCGCGAGCCAAAGAACCAAGACAACGGGCTCTACATTCCCTACCGCGACCGGTTCAAGGCCACGGCGGAGATCGGCTACCGGGCAACCGAGCAGCTCAACCTCACGGCCAAGCTGCTTTACGCCTCCCCGCGCTATGCCAATGCCGCAAACACGGTCAAGCTGCCGGATTATGTCACCGTGGACTTCACGGCCGACTATGCCTTTGATGACAGATCGAGCCTGAAATTTTCGGTCGAGAACCTATTCGATGAGCAGTATTCAACCGTCACCGACTATCGAGCGCCAGGACGGACCATCAACCTCAGCTTCACGCGCCAGTTTTGAGATGATGCGGATGTCTCCCTGCTGCCTTTCAAGAGCAAGCCTTCATCAATGGCTGTGCTCATTCGCTGGCGCGCTCGTTCTGGCGGCCTTTGCACCTGCGGCAGAAGCAGCCGACGGCCCCAGCCGCGTGGTTTCGATGAACGTGTGCACCGATCAGCTGGCCATGCTGATTGCAGACAAGGAACAGCTGCACTCGGTCTCCTACATGGCAAGCGATCCCAGCACCTCCGTTCTTTTCGATAAGGCGGCTGGGATTGCCGTCAATCATGGTCTCGCGGAGGAGGTCTTCCTGATGCAGCCCGACCTCGTGCTGGCAGGCACCTACACCACGAGAACGACGGTGGAACTGCTTCGGCGCCTGGGCATCCGGGTCGAGGAATTCGCTCCCGACAGTTCGATCGCCGACATCCGTGCGAACATCCTTCGAATGGGTAAGGTCCTCGCCAGGGAGGACCGGGCAGCCGAACTTGTCGGCGAACTCGACAAGGGCATCGCCCAGCTCGAGAAGGAACCACCCTCAGGCAAGACGGTAGCCACCTACTATGCCAATAGCTACACGTCAGGCGCCGGCACGCTGGTAGACGAGGTCGTCAAGCTTTCGGGCCTGGCCAACCTCGCGAACAAGCTCGGCCTGTCTGGAAGCTCTCGGTTGCCGCTGGAAATGCTCGTCCTCGCCCAGCCTGACCTGATCGCCGACGGAAACACGTCCTACGGGGCTCCTGCGCTTGCGCAAGAGAACTTTGTCCACCCGGCCTATCGCGCCATCGCTGCCTCAGGAAGATCGGTCACCGTACCCTCCGGCTACACGATCTGTGGTGCTCCCTTCACGCTTGAAGCGGCTCGGATCCTCCAAGCTGCGGCCAGCAACATCAGGGGAAATCCATGAGAGCCCCAATGCCCTACTATGCGGTACTTGCGGCCTTGGCGCTGGTTACTGCCTGCCTGTTTCTGCTGTCGCTGACCGTGGGCCCGGCAGCGATAGCGTTTTCCGACAGCCTCGCCGCATTGTTCTCCCCAAAGGCGGATGCGATCGCCCTGGTCATGCAGGAAATCCGCCTGCCCCGCGCTCTGCTTGGCCTGATGGTCGGAGCTACCCTTGGCCTATCGGGTGCCGCGCTCCAGGGATACCTGCGCAATCCGCTGGCTGAACCCGGGCTGATCGGCGTGAGTGCATCGGCATCGCTTGGTGCCGTGGTCGCCATCTACTCCGGGCTCACATCAGTGTTTGCCTTGGCACTTCCGCTTTCAGCGCTCGCTGCGGCGGCCGTCGCAGTCGTGGTCGTCCAGGCTTTGGCAGGTCTTCGCGGCAGCACGCTGACCATCATTCTGGCAGGTGTCGCCGTATCGAGTTTCGCAGGCGCGATGACGTCTCTAGCGCTCAATCTCTCGCCGAACCCATTTGCCGCCCTCGAGATCATGTTCTGGATGCTGGGCTCCCTGACCGACCGGTCGATGACCCACGTCTGGCTTGCGTTGCCATTCATGCTCATCGGCTGGCTGCTGCTTGCGGCGTTGGGGCAGGCACTCGATGCGCTGACCCTCGGCAACGATACCGCTGCCACCATGGGGGTCGATCTTCGTCGGGTCCAGTTTCTGGCCGTGTTAGGAACAGCGGCATCGGTAGGTGCCGCGACCGCTGTGTCCGGTGCGATCGGCTTCGTCGGGCTAATCGTGCCCCACCTGTTGCGCCCCCTCGTCGGATCGCGTCCTTCCCGGCTTCTTCCGGCAAGCGCGCTTGGCGGTGCTGCCATGCTGCTGGCGGCCGATATCCTGGTGCGCATCATCGCGCCCGGCAAGGACCTCAAGCTCGGAGTCCTCACTGCCATCGTCGGCGCGCCGTTCTTCCTATGGCTGGTCTGGCGCACGAGAAGGAAGCTCGCCTGATGCTGCTCGATGTCCATAGCCTCAAGGTCTCGCTTGGAACCCGCCCGGTCATCGATGGGATCTCCTTCAATGTCGCCGAGGGCGAGTTCATCGGCCTGATCGGCCCTAACGGTGCGGGCAAGTCGACATTGTTGCGCGCGCTGCTTGGGCTGCTTCCTGCCGTGGGGAGCGTCGCATTCGGACCTCTCGATGCGGCCAGGCTCTCCGCACGCGAACGGGCCCGTCATGCCGCTTATGTCGCCCAGGACAGGGAGATTGCCTGGTCGGTTTCGGTTGAAATGCTCGTCGGCCTTGGACGGGCCCCGCATCGCCCGAGCTTCGCGCCTTTGTCGGACAAGGACAGGGAGATCGTCGAAGAAGCGATGGCACGCATGGAGGTGCAACGGTATCGTGAACGCCCGGCGACAGAGCTGTCTGGCGGCGAAAAGGCTCGCGTGCTCATCGCGCGAGCGCTCGCGCAGGACACCCCCCTGCTGTTTGCCGACGAACCCACTGCAGGCCTCGATCCTTCGCACCAGATCGCCCTGATGCACCTCTTCACCGATCAGGCACGCAGRGGACGAAGTGTCATCGCCTCTATGCATGACCTCGGGCTTGCGGCGCGGTGGTGTTCCAGACTCTTGCTCATAGATGCAGGCCGGATCGTCGCTGACGGATCGCCTTCCGAAGTCCTCACGCCCGGCAAGCTTCGCGCCGTCTATGGGGTGGAAG
>NZ_JBFUIP010000167.1:0-12313 GCF_056401815.1 Aminobacter sp. P4_D5
GAATAGAACTGGGTCGCGGTGAATTCGCCGCCGAGCTGATAGCTCTCCAGCTTGGTCATATTGACGCCGTTGGTGGCGAAGCCGCCCATCGCCTTGTAAAGCGCTGCCGGCACGTTGCGGACACGGAAGACGAAGGTGGTCATCATCTTGGTGTCGGGGTTGATGCGCTCGGCCCAGCTTTTGCCCTTCGACAAAACAACGAAGCGGGTGATGTTGTTTTCGGTGTCCTCGACGTTCTCTTCGAGGATGTCGAGACCGTAGAGCGAGGACGCCAGGCGCGGCGCAAGTGCGGCCATCGTCCGGTCCTTGACCTCTGCGACAAACTTGGCAGCTCCAGCGGTGTCGCCGGCTACCACCGGCTTCCAGCTGTTCTTGCGGATGTATTTGCGGCACTGGCCGAGCGCATGGATATGGCTGTGCACGGTCTTGATCTCGGAGCGCTTGACGCCCGGCAGCACCATCAGCTGGAAATGGATCGGCAGGAAATATTCGCCGACGATGTGCAGCTTGGATTCCGGCAACAGGTGATGGATGTCGGCGACGCGACCGGCGATGGTGTTTTCGATCGGGATCATCGCCAGGGCGGCCTTGCCAGTCTCGACCGCATTAAATGCGTCCTCAAAGGTCGGGCACGGCAACGGCTCCATATCGGGATAGACGTTGCGGCAGGCGGTGTCGGAATTGGCACCCTGCTCGCCCTGGAAGGCAATCTTGTTGGTCGTGGTCGGCATGGCTGGCCTGTCTTTGTCTATTTCGAGAGAAGTTCGCGAGCGCGTTCGAGATGTTCGGGCGTGTCAACGCCCAGCGGCACCGTATCGACGATTTCGACGTCGATGCGCATGCCGGCTTCCAGCGCCCGCAGCTGTTCGAGCCGCTCGCGCTTTTCGAGCGGCGACGGGCCAAGCCCGACAAAGCGTTCAAGCGCAGCACGGCGATAAACATAAAGCCCGACATGATGATAGAGCGGGCCTTCGCCCCAAGGTGCCGTCGCGCGGGTAAAATAAAGCGCCCTCAGCCGCTGCACAGACAGCGGCGAGCCGATGATCTTGGGGACGTTCGGGTCGACTTTTTCTTCCTGTCGGGTGATCTCGACGCCAAGCGTGGAAATGTCGACCGCCGCATCTTCCAGCGGCCGCAACGCGGCTTGAATGATCGCCGGATCGATGGTCGGCAGGTCGCCCTGGACATTGACCACAATCTCGACCTCGCCCCTGGGATCGAGCTTGGTCAAGGCCTCGAAGATACGATCCGAACCCGACTCATGGTCACTGCGTGTCATCACCGCCTCGAAGCCATGCGCCCGCACGGCATCCGCCACCGCATCCGTGTCGGTCGCCACCACGACGCGGCCCAGCCCGCTTTCGGAAGCGCGCGCTGCGACATGGACGATCATCGGACGGCCGGCRATATCGGCCAAAGGCTTGCCCGGCAAGCGCGTCGAGGCCATACGGGCGGGGATCAGGACAAGGGTGGACATGGCTGCGCGGCTGCTTCTAAATGGCTTTGGAAAGTGTCAAAACGTCTCACTGGAAGCGCCCTTATAGGTGTTGCAACCGGCAAGCAAAAGACCTAGTTTCCGCGCGATTTGACCCGGTCCGCCGGGCGTTAGACTTTACCGACAAACGGCAGCGGTCGCAGAGGATGGCGATCGACCGGATAAGGGAGCCAGGGGCGTATGGACTCATTCGAAATGAACAAGGTACTTGGCGGCCTGCTGGGTACTGCCTTTGTGGTGTTCTCCATCTCGCTCGTGTCGGACGCGATCTTCGCATCGCCCGTCCCGGAAAAGCCGGGCTTCGCCATCGAAGCGGCTGAAGAAGGTGGCGCGGCTGCCGGTGGCGGCGAAGCCGCACCTGCCGCAGTGCCGATCGCTCAGTTGCTCGCCAGCGCCAATGCCGAAGCTGGTGCTGCCGTGTTCAAGAAGTGCACCGCCTGCCATTCCATCGAAAAGGGCGGCCCCAACAAGGTCGGTCCAGATCTCTGGGGCGTCGTGAACCGTCCAATGGCCTCGCATGAAGGCTTCGCCTATTCCGGCGCGATGAAGGAGTTCTCGCAGGGCAGCAAGGTCGTGTGGGATTTCGAACACCTCAATCACTTCCTGACGTCGCCTAAGGGCTACATCAAGGGCACAGCGATGGGCTTTGCCGGCATCAAGAAGGATGACGAGCGCGCCAACCTGATCGCCTATCTGAATTCGCAGTCGGACAGCCCGGCGCCGCTACCTGCAGCAGACGCTGCTCCCGCGGCACAGCCCGCAGCTGCTCCGGCTGGCGCTGCTCCTGCTGCTGCTCCTGCCGCTCCCGCAGGTGCTGCCCCGGCCGCCCCGGCAGAAGGTGCCGCGCCGGCTCCGGCCGCTCACTAACAAATTTGTCATTTTCGCATCTTGAAAAAGCCGGGTTTAGCCCGGCTTTTTTGTTGCCTGGCGCAAACATGCGACGACAATCGTCTTACGTGTGGTTTCCATGCGCGGCGAATGAATTAGAGTGTCCGCGAATACCGGGCCAAGGGGATATTCATGAAGGCTTGCCTGAGCAGGATTTTTGCAGCCGCCGGCATCGCAGCGGCTCTTCTATCGGGCACCTGGCTGCCTGCAACGGCCCAGGACGCCGGAGAATGGCACACGACCTCGTCGCTGATCGGCACCTCGAAATATGGCGAAGATTTCAAGCAATACGACTACGTCAATCCGAACGCGCCCAAGGGCGGCATACTGAATTCGACGACGTTCGGCACTTTCGATAGCTTCAACCCATTCATCGTCAACGGCACGCCTGCGGCCGGCTTCACCTACTTCGGGGGCCTGCTCTACGACACGCTGATGCAGCAGGCGACCGACGAGTCGAGCACCAGCCATCCGCTGATCGCCGATGCCTACAAATATCCGGCCGATTACTCTTCAGCGACATATCGGATCGATGCCCGCGCAAAATGGCATGACGGCAAGCCGATCACGGCGGAAGACGTCGTCTGGTCGCTCAACACATTGAAGCAAATCAACCCGCTCTACGGCAAATACTTCGCCAATGTGACCGAGGCAGTGGCCTTGTCCGACCGCGAGGTCGAGTTCCGCTTCAACCAGAAGGGCAATCGCGAACTGCCCCACATCATCGGTGACCTTGCCGTGCTGCCGAAGCATTGGTGGGAGGGCACCGACGCTTCCGGCAAAAAGCGCGACATCACCAAGGGCACGCTGGAGCCGCCGCTCGGCTCGGGCGCCTACAAGATCGAGAGCTTCAAGCCCGGTGCCGAGATCGTCTGGGCGCGTGTGCCCGATTATTGGGCGGCTGATGTGGCGGTCAATGTCGGGCGCAACAATTTTGACAAGCGCCGCTACATCTATTTCATGGACCAGGACGCCGAATGGCAAGCCTTCACCAAGGGTGGATTTGAAGACATCCGCCTTGAAAACCGCTCGCAGCGCTGGGCCACCGGTTACAATTTCCCGGCCTTCACGGCCGGCGATGTCATCAAGAAGGAATTCGACAAGACGTCAGGCGCGCCGATGCAGGGTTTCGTGCTCAACACGCGTCGCCCGCAATTCCAGGATCGCCGCGTGCGCGAAGCACTTACCAAGGCTTTCGATTTCGAAAGCATGAACCGCACACTGTTTTACGATTCCTACGTGCGCACCGACAGCTACTTCAAGGGCGGCGACCTGGCATCCAGCGGCGTGCCGCAGGGCAAGGAGCTCGAAATCCTCGAAAAATATCGCGACAAGCTGCCGCCTGAGCTGTTCACGACACCGTTCAAGCTCCCTGTCTACGACACACCGCAATCGTTCCGCGAAAACCTGCGCTCGGCTTCGCAACTGTTCAAGGAAGCGGGTTGGGTCAATCGCGGCGGCAAGCTTGTCAGCGAAAAAACCGGCGAGCAATTCAAGATCGAATTCCTCGGCAACGACCCTACCGACGAGCGCGTCACCGCACCTTTCATCGACAATCTGCGCAAGCTCGGCATCGACGCCACGCTCAGGATCGTCGACGTCAGCCAGTATGTGAGCCGCGTCAATCAGTTCGACTACGACGTGATGACCACGGTCATTGCCCAGACGCAGTCGCCCGGCAACGAGCAGCGCGATTTCTGGAGTTCGAAGGCCGCCGCTACGCCCGGGTCACGCAACTATGCCGGCATCAAGGACCCTGTGATCGACGAACTGATCGATGGCGTCATCTTCGCCGACAACCGCGAGGATCTCGTCGCCGCCACCCACGCACTCGATCGCGTGCTGCTCTGGAACTACTACATCGTTCCGCAGTGGCATCTGCCGAAGGTGCGAACGGCCTACTGGAACAAGTTCGGCATTCCCGAAAAACAGCCGGCCTATCTCGGCGTCGATCCCGATTCCTGGTGGATCGACAAGGAAAAGGAAGCCGCACTGGCTGCCAAGTACAAGGGAGCCAATTGAGCCCGCGCCTGCCCCGTCGCGATTTCCTGGCACTTGGTGCGGTGGCTGCCGTCGCACCTTTGCTGCCGGGGCGCGTCTTCGCCGCAAGCCCGACCGGCACCGGGCTGCACGGCCTGTCGGCCTTTGGCGACCTCAAATACGGGCCTGACTTCCAGAATTTCGACTATGTGAACCTGGATGCGCCGAAGGGCGGCACCTTCAACTTCTCGCCGAACTACTGGTACTTCAACCAGAGCCCGCTCACCTTCAACACGCTCAACACTTTCGTCGCCCGCGGCGACGCGCCGCCACGCATGGAGCTTTGCTACGATTCGCTGATGGTCCGGGCGATCGACGAACCCGATGCGATCTACGGTCTTCTGGCGCAGTCGGTGACCATTTCCGACGACCGCAACAGGTTCGATTTCGCGCTGAGGCCCGAAGCGCGTTTCAACGACGGCACGCCTTTCACCGCCGAGGACGCGGCCTATGTCTTCAAGCTGTTCAAGAAGGACGGCCACCCCAGCCTGCTTCTGCCGCTCAACCACATGACCGAAGCCATTGCGGTCGATGCTCATACGCTACGGCTCAGCTTCGACGGCAAGCAATCGGACCGCACGATCCTCGACATCGCGACCTATCCGATTCCAGCCAAGGCCTTCTTCGAGGCCAATCCCTTCGACGCCTCCCAAATGAAGGCGCCGCTGGGGTCAGGTCCCTACAAGGTCGGCCGCGTCTCGCCCGGCCAGACGATCGAATATGAGCGGGTGCCCGACTATTGGGGCCGCGACCTGCCGGTCAATCGCGGTTTCTACAATTTCGACCGCATCCGCATCGAGTTCTACCAGGACAGGCAGGCCGCCTTCGAGGCGTTCAAGAAGGGCGATATCGCCTATCGCCAGGAATTCACCGCACGCATCTGGGCCACCGGCTATGACTTTCCAGCCTTCACCGCCGGCAAGGTGGTCAAGCGCGAATTCCCCAGCGAAAAACGCCCCATGATGCAGGCAACCGCGCTCAACCAGCGGCGCGAGCGCTTTCGCGATCCGCGCGTGCGCCGGGGCATTGCGCTGTGCTTCGACTTCGAATGGACAAACCGCAATCTGTTCTACGGCGCTTACGAGCGCTCACAATCGACATTCGAGAAATCGGCCTATCGCTCCGAGGGCCTGCCCACACCCGCCGAACTGGCGCTACTCGAACCTTTCCGCGGCCGTATTCCTGACGAGGCTTTCGGCGAGGCAGTGCTGCAGCCGCCCTCCGACGGTTCGGGCCGCGACCGCAAGCTGTTGGGACAAGCCTCGAAGCTGCTGGCGGATGCCGGCTGGGCGCGCAAGGACGGCAGCTTGCGCAATTCCAAGGGCGAATCGCTTACGCTCGAGATCCTGGTCGACGACGACGCATTTGTTCGCGTGTTTTCGCCCTGGATCGAGAACATGCGGGCGATCGGCATCGATGCATCCGCGCGCATGGTCGACTCGACGCAATATCAGGCGCGGCAGACCAGTTTCGACTTCGACGCGATTGCCATGGCCGTTTCCTTTTCGGCAACGCCCAGCCGCGACGAGATCGACGGGCTGTTTCATTCCCGCGCCGCCAACATGCAGGGCTCGACCAACCTGCCCGGCACCGCCGACCCGGCAATCGACGCGTTGGTGGACGCCGTGGGTGCGGCCAAGGATCGCGAAGCGCTGACAGTTGCCATGCGCGCGCTCGACCGGGCCTTGCGCGCCCGGCTAGACTGGATTCCAAATTGGTTTTCGGCGAATCACCGCGCCGCATTCTGGGACATGTTCGGCTATAAGGAGCCGAAACCGGATTTCGGCTTCCCCGTCGAAGCTATGTGGTGGTTCGACAAGGACAAGGCTGCACGTATTGGCAAGACCTGAGATTTCTGCCCCTGACTCGCTCCTTCTGAGGAGCCTTGCCTGATGGGCGCCTATATCCTCCGTCGTATACTTCTGATGATACCGACCCTGTTCGGCATCATGGCGATCTCGTTCGCCGTCGTCCAGTTCGCACCAGGCGGCCCAGTCGAGCAGGTCATCGCCAAGCTGACCGGCCAGGGCGGCAACGCCGGCGACCGCCTGTCCGGCGGCAGCGGCGGGGACGTTGGTGGCGGCAACACTTTCGACGCGGCGGGTAGCGAAGGCTCGTCCAAATATCGTGGCGCCCAAGGCCTCGATCCCGAATTCATCGCCAAGCTCGAAAAGCAGTTCGGCTTCGACAAGCCGCCACTCGAACGCTTCGGCATGATGTTGTGGAACTATGCCCGCTTCGATTTCGGCGACAGCTATTTCCGCGACATCTCGGTGCTCGACCTGATCATCTCGAAAATGCCGGTGTCGATCTCGCTCGGCATCTGGATCACGCTGTTGTCCTACCTCATCTCGATCCCGCTCGGCATCCGCAAGGCGGTCAAGGACGGCTCGACCTTCGACATCTGGACCAGCGGCGTCATCATCGTCGGCTACGCCATCCCGGCCTTCCTGTTCGCCATCCTTTTGATGGTGCTGTTTGCCGGTGGCTCGTTCTTCGACTGGTTCCCGCTGCGCGGCCTGACCTCGGAAAATTTCAGCGAGCTGTCGCTCGGCGGCAAGGTGCTCGACTATCTCTGGCACGTTACATTGCCGCTGGCGGCACTCGTGCTGTCGGCTTTCGCCACGACCACGCTTTTGACCAAGAACTCGTTCCTGGACGAGATCCGCAAGCAATATGTCGTGACTGCCCGCGCCAAGGGACTTTCGCAGCGCCAGGTGCTCTATGGCCACGTCTTCCGCAACGCCATGCTGATCGTCATCGCCGGCTTCCCCGGCGCCTTCATCTCGGCCTTCTTCACCGGCTCGCTCCTGATCGAAAACATCTTCTCGCTCGATGGCCTCGGCCTGCTCGGCTTCCGTTCAGTGCTCGACCGCGACTATCCGGTGGTCTTCGCCAATCTCTACATCTTTTCGCTGATGGGGCTGTTCGTCGGGCTGATCTCCGACCTGACCTACACCTGGATCGACCCACGCATCGATTTCGAGCGGAGGGACGTCTGATGTCGGCGACAGATACGGTTGCCGCACCGGTCAAGCGGCCCTGGCTCTCGCCGATCAACAAGCGGCGCTGGCAGAGTTTTCGAGCCAATCGGCGCGGCTACTGGTCGCTGTGGCTGTTCCTCGTCCTGTTCGGGCTATCGCTGGTTTCCGAATTCATCGCCAACGACCGGCCGCTTCTGATCCGTTTCAAGGGCGAGTTCTTCTCACCGATCATGCGGGACTATGGCGAAGAGACCTTCCTCGGCGACGAGGGCTTTTTGCCTATCACCGACTACCGTATGGCGGTGGTGCAGGAGGCGATAGCCGCCAATGGCTGGATGATTTGGCCGCCGGTCCGCTATTCCTACCGCACAACCAACAACGAGATACCTGAGGCCGCACCGGCCAAGCCGTCCTGGATGTACCCCAAGGAGGTGCGTTGCCAACGCTATCCGCAAGGGGTCGACGATCCCAATTGCACCATCGGCAACTGGAACTGGCTCGGCACGGACGACCAGGCCCGCGACGTGCTGGCGCGTGTCATCTACGGCTTCCGCATCTCGGTGCTGTTCGGCCTGATCCTGACTGTCGGCTCGGCACTGATCGGCGTCTCGGCAGGCGCCATGCAGGGCTATTTCGGCGGCTGGACAGATCTTTTGTTCCAGCGCTTCATCGAAATCTGGTCGGCGATCCCGGTGCTCTATCTGCTGCTGATCATCGCTGCCGTGCTGCCGCCAGGTTTCTTCATCCTGCTTGGGCTGATGCTGCTGTTTTCCTGGGTGGCGCTGGTCGGGGTCGTGCGCGCCGAGTTCTTGCGCGCGCGCAATTTCGAATATGTGAATGCGGCGCGCGCGCTTGGCGTGCCCAACCGCACGATCATCTTCCGACACCTGTTGCCCAACGCCATGGTGGCGACGCTGACCTTCTTGCCCTTCATCCTCAACAGCTCGATCTCGACGCTGACCTCGCTCGACTTCCTCGGCTTCGGCCTGCCGCCCGGCTCGGCGTCGCTCGGCGAATTGCTCAAGCAGGGCCAGCGCAACCTCAATGCGCCATGGCTTGGCCTGTCGGGTTTCGTGGTGATCTCGCTGATGCTGTCGCTGCTGATCTTCGTCGGCGAAGCCACCCGCGACGCCTTCGACCCAAGGAAGACGTTCAAGTGAGCTCGGATCTATGGTATAATTTCTTATGTTTTCTACCATGGAGACAGGCATGGGCATGAACATCAAGAATGCGACCGTCGAGCGGCTGGCCAAGGAACTCGCCGCCGAGACCGGCGAGACGATGACGTCGGCCATTCAGGCTGCGCTCGAGGAGCGGCTTGAACGCCTGCGCCATGACAGGGGTGTGGCAGAGAAGAAGCGTCGGTTGCGTGAAATCCTGGATTCGTTGCCGCCGCCACCTCCTGGCGTGACCAGTGACCATTCTGACTTGTATGACGAATTCGGATTGCCGAAATGATCGTCGATGCTTCGGCAATCCTGGCAATTCTGCTCAAGGAACCAGAAGAATATCGCTTCGCTGACGTCCTGACCGAACAGGCCGACACGGTCGTCTTGTCTCCGGTCAACTATCTGGAGGTCGCCCTTCGGGTCGATCGTGGAGACATGGCGGTCACCTCTGACAAGTTGGACCAAATCATCGCCAGCATGAATGTAAGGCTTGTCGACATCACGCCGGACCAAGCCCGTCTCGCCCGCGAAGCCTACAAGCAATTCGGCAAGGGCAACCATCAGGCCAAGCTCAACCTCGGCGACTGCTTTGCCTATGCGCTTGCCAAGGCGCGCCGGGAGCCGCTTCTTTTCAAAGGCGACGATTTTCGCATGACTGACATCGAGGCCGCCATTTGACCTCCCCGCTCCTTTCCGTCCAGGACCTGTCCGTCGCCTTCAGCCAGGGTGGTTTGACGACGACCGCTGTCGACCACATCTCCTTCGATATCGCCAAGGGCGAGACGGTGGCGCTGGTCGGCGAATCAGGATCCGGCAAATCGGTCTCCGCCCTTTCGGTGCTCAAGCTCCTGCCCWACCCGCCGGCTAGCCACCCATCGGGGCGGATGATGTTCGGTGGACAGGACCTGCTGGCGCTTGACGAAAACGCGTTGCGCAAGGTGCGCGGCAACAAGATCACCATGATCTTCCAGGAGCCGATGACCTCACTCAACCCGCTCCACACGATCGAGCGGCAGATCGTCGAGGTGCTTTCGCTGCACCAGGGCATGGGCGACAGGCAGGCGCGAGCCCGCACGCTCGAACTGCTCGAAGAGGTCGGCATCCGCGAGCCACAGAAGCGGCTCGACGCCTATCCGCACCAGCTCTCCGGTGGCCAGCGCCAGCGTGTGATGATCGCCATGGCGCTCGCCAACGAGCCCGAACTTCTGATCGCTGACGAGCCGACAACCGCGCTCGACGTGACCGTGCAGGCGCAGATCCTCGAGCTGCTTGCCAAGCTGAAGTCCCGCAAGGGCATGTCGATGCTGTTCATCACCCATGATCTCGGCATCGTCCGGCGCATCGCCGACCGCGTCTGCGTGATGACACGCGGGCAGATCGTCGAAACGGGACCGACCAAGGAGATCTTCGACAACCCGCAGCACAGCTACACGCGCCATTTGCTTGCCGCCGAGCCGAAGGGCAAGCCGCCGGCAGCCAATGCGTCGGCCAAGACGGTGATGTCGGGCACCGACGTGAAGGTGTGGTTTCCGATCAAGCAAGGCTTCTTCCGCAAGACCATCGACCATGTGAAGGCCGTCGACGGCATCGATATTGCCGTCCGCGCCGGCCAGACCGTCGGCGTGGTCGGCGAATCGGGCTCGGGCAAGACCACGCTGGGGCTCGCGCTCACCCGCATGATCTCGTCGCAGGGCCGGATCGACTTCGACGGCCGCGAGATCGACAAGCTGACCTTCAATGCGATGAGACCGCTGCGTCGCGAGATGCAGATCGTGTTCCAGGACCCGTTCGGCTCGCTCAGTCCGCGCATGTCGATTGCCGACATCATCGAAGAGGGTCTCAAGATCCACGAGCCCGGGCTCAAGGCAGCCCAACGCGACGTTGCAGTCGTCGACGTGCTGCGCGAGGTCGGCCTCGATCCCGAGACACGCTTCCGATATCCGCACGAATTTTCCGGGGGCCAGCGCCAGCGGGTCGCCATTGCACGCGCCATGGTCCTCAAACCGCGCTTCGTCATGCTCGACGAGCCGACCTCGGCACTCGACATGAGCGTGCAGGCGCAGGTGGTTGACCTTTTGCGCAGCCTGCAGGCCAAGCACGACCTCGCTTATCTGTTCATCAGCCACGACCTCAAGGTGGTGCGCGCGCTTGCCAATGACGTCATCGTGATGCGCAACGGCAAGGTGGTCGAGGCGGGATCCTCCGAGCAGATTTTCGAGCGACCGCAGACGGATTACACTCGAGCGCTGATCTCTGCGGCGTTCAAGATCGAAACCGCACCGACAGGTGTGGTCAGCGAATAGCATCAAGGGAAGAGCATGTCGGCCAAGGGAAAAATCCTTCTTTCGATCACCGGCTTCAGCCCGCAACGCTGGTACGAACTGCTGTCGGCAGAGCGCGAGGTGGTGCTCGAACCGGACGGCGCTGCCGATCCTTCGATCGAATATGCCGTCGTATGGAAGCAGCGCCCTGGAACGCTTGCCAAGCTGCCAAACCTCAAGGCGATCTTTTCGGTCGGCGCCGGTGTCGACCATGTCTTTGCCGATCCCAGCCTGCCCGAGGTGCCGATCGTGCGCGTGGTCGCCGACAACCTCACCCAATACATGACTGAATATGTGCTGTGGCGGGTGCTTGATCACCATCGCCAGGGCCAACTCTACCGCACGCAGCAAACCAAGAAGGCCTGGCACGAACCGCCGCAGCGGCCGGCCRAGGACATTTCGGTCGGCATCATGGGCATGGGCAATCTCGGCCGCGCGTCGGCTGAGGTGCTCAAGACCGTTGGCTTTCGCATCAATGGCTGGAGCCGCAGGCCCCAAGAGGTCGCCGGCGTGACCACCTTCAGCGGCGATGCCGGGCTGGTGCCGTTCCTCAATGCCACAGACATCCTGGTTGTTCTGCTTCCGTTGACGGACGCGACCAAAGGCATCATCAACTATGGCCTGCTTAAGGAATTGCGCCGGCGCAACGGGTTGGGCGGCGCTGTGCTGATCAATGCCGGGCGTGGCAAGCTGCAGCGCGACGCCGACATTTTGCGTGCACTCGACGACGGCACGCTGAAGGAAGCGAGCCTCGACGTGTTCGAGGTCGAGCCACTGCCCAAGACCAGCCCGATGTGGAACCACCCCAAGGTGTTCGTGACGCCGCATGCTGCGGCGACCTCCGACCCAGCGCATCTGGTGCCAGCCATGCTCAAGCAGATGGATGCGTTTGAGCGCGGAGCGCCACTGGAAAATGTCGTCGACCGAAACGCGGGATATTGAGGCGTGGCACTCCGCTTCTTCCCAAGCGGGAGAAGGTATGGTCGTGCACACCGCTGCCTCGTCATCCCGAGAGCCACACTTGTTCACTGCCACGCTCGCTTTCGCGCCTGGCCATTGTCAAAGAACACTCCCATTTTCGGGAGGTAGTTCGGGAAGCGGGGCGCGAGGCCGTGCCTTCCGAGTAGATATTAGCTGGCGCGACCTCGCGCCCCGCTCGGTGTCTGTCCCAAGGTTGGCCGGTCACAGCGCCGCTCCATGTACATTCCATGGACAATCGCCGCGGCTTTTCCGCATTTCCCCGCCGCGCAGCATTCCATTTGCGGAAACCTGCACCGGAAAACGCCGGCCTGTCGTCGGGCCCTCGGAGCCACGGATACCGACACCGTGGCGGGAGGTCACCGCCGCCCTTCCTGATACCCGGTGCGCACCAGGTCCCGTAAGGGCGATGGGTGAATGATACGGCAGCTTTGGCAG
>NZ_JBFUIP010000168.1:0-12181 GCF_056401815.1 Aminobacter sp. P4_D5
GACCATCAATGTCCAAGAACATGCTGCGTGTCTTCTACAGATGGCCGGTCATCACGGACTTTATGCACAAAAGGATAACAAACCTCGGGGACGACAAGATCCTACTATTTGCGGTCACGGCTTGGCAGAACGAACCGTTCAACGATTAGAAAATTCATTGGGCGGTCAACCTGCCGGGAAGGAAGCAAGATGACTATTTGCGCTGTTGCAATATCCACACTGGATCGCTTGCGGTCGCGCGCTGGCGCTCTGATCAGAGACCAGCGCGGCATCGCTGCCGTTGAGTTCGCCCTTATCGTACCTCTGCTCCTGTCGCTCTATTTCGTGACCATGGAAGTCTCGCAAGCGATCGAGACCAACAAGAAAGTCAGCCGCATGAGTTCGATGGTCGCGGACCTGATCACTCAGCAGCAGGCGATCTCGCAGTGCGAGGTGAACGCCGTCATGACGATCGGCGATTCAATCCTGCAGCCCTATGGCCGCAGCAATTCCACGATCACAGTGACCGCGATCGAGATCACGGCCCTACAGGGCAAGCCTCCGAAGGCCCTCGTTGAGTGGTCGCGCAAGCGGATAGGTGGCAAGCCTGAGATCGGCGAAACGAAGGGCTCTGTCGCTACCGTCCCCGAAGACCTCATGACCCCAGGTTTTCTCATCCGCGTCGACAGCGACTTGCCCTATCAACCGGTCATAACCTGGACGCCGGACCAGCAGACAGCCACCGGACTGGGTGTGATGGGCAAGATCTTCGAAAATGGCAAACTCGACATGAAGGAGACCTACTATCTCCGGCCTCGCATGAGCGCGACCATACCTTGTGCCGACTGTATCGATCCAAAAATCAAATGCTGAGGGGGTGCTGGTCAGCCGCCGCTTGGGATCACCAGTCTTCTGCGTTTCGCCCGATAATTGCCAAGGCCGGCGACTGATCTTATGTCTGTGCCGCAAGCTGGCAATTGAGAGCCCTTCATAGATGGCGCGTGCATTCCTGTTCGTCCTGGATTCCTTCGGCATCGGCGGGGCAACTGACGCCGCGCGCTTCGGCGATGTCGGCTCCGATACGTTCGGCCACATCGCTGCTGCCTGCGCCTATGGCCAGGGTGGTCGCGAAGGCCTGCGCAGTGGCCAGCTTCAGCTGCCGAACATGGCGTCGCTCGGCCTTGGCCAGGCAGCGAAACTGGCATCAGGTTTCGATTTCGCCGGCACTGCAAAGCCCGTGGCTAGCGCGTTCCATGGCGCAGCCCAGGAAATCTCGAGCGGCAAGGATACACCTTCAGGCCATTGGGAAATCGCCGCCCTGCCGGTGACCTTCGACTGGGGTTATTTCCAACAGACCATTCCCGCCTTCCCCGCGACGCTTACCGAAGCGATCGTCCGCGAGGGTGAGGTGCCGGGCATATTGGGCGACTGCCACGCTTCGGGCATCGAGATCATCGAGCGCTTCGGCGAAGAGCATCTGCGCTCCGGCAAGCCAATTTGCTACACCTCAGTGGATTCCGTCCTCCAGATCGCCGCGCACGAAACCCATTTCGGGCTGGAGCGGCTCTACGCGCTTTGCAAAATTGYCCGCCACCTCGTCGACCCGCTGAAGATCGGTCGGGTCATCGCGCGTCCCTTTACAGGCGAGAGCACGGAAACCTTCGAACGCACCCCCAACCGCAAAGATTACGCCGTGCCGCCTCCTGAGCCGACGTTGCTCGACCGGCTCACCGCGCGCGGCAGCAAGGTTATCGCCGTCGGCAAGATCGGCGACATCTTCGCCCACCGGGGTATCAGCGAAATCCGCAAGGGCGTCGGCAACATGGCGATGTTCGACAAGGCGCTCGGCGCCATGGATGACATCAGCGACGGCGATCTGGTCTTCGCCAATTTCGTCGACTTCGACACCGAATTCGGCCACCGCCGCGACGTGCCGGGTTATGCCGCGGCATTGGAGGCATTCGACAAGCGCCTGCCAGAAGCTTTCGCGCGGCTAAAGCCTGGCGATATGCTCATCCTCACCGCCGACCACGGCAACGATCCGACATGGCGCGGCACCGACCATACGCGCGAACGCATCCCGGTGATCGGCATGGCCCCGGGCATGCCAGGCGGCGATGTCGGACTGAGGCCAACCTTCGCCGACATCGGCGAAACGGTGGCCGCGCATCTCGGCCTAGCCCCAGGGCGCCACGGAAACTCCTTCTACGAAACGATCGCAACCCATGCCTGAATTGCCCGAAGTAGAGACTGTCCGGCGCGGATTGCAGCCGGTGCTTGAAGGCGCGCGGATCGAGCGCGTCGAGACCCGCCGCCCCAATCTTCGCTACCCGTTTCCCGAGAGCTTCGGCGAACGCCTTGCGGGCCACAGGATCACCTCGCTTGGCCGTCGCGCCAAATATCTGATTGCGGATGTGGAAGACGCTCCGCTGCTGATCTGCCACCTCGGCATGTCTGGCTCGTTCCGCATCGAAACCGATGAGGACGGGACGGCACCGGGCAATTTCCACAATGAGCGCTCGAAATCGGAAACGCACGATCACGTCGTCTTCCACGTCGCCGGCCCTAACGGTGTTCCCTCGCGCGTCATCTTCAACGACCCCAGGCGTTTCGGCTTCATGCTTTTTGCCGAGCGCGGTGGCGCGGAGCATCCAATGCTGTCCGGCCTCGGCGTCGAGCCGACCGGTAACTCGCTGGATGGCGAGCTGCTCTCTGGCCTTTTCGAAGACAAAAAGACACCGCTCAAGGCCGCCCTACTCGACCAGCGGCTGATCGCCGGCCTCGGCAACATCTATGTCGCGGAAGCCCTGTGGCGCGCGGGACTGTCGCCACTGCGTGCCGCCGGCACCATTGCCGGCACCGGCAAGGCCGCGCGCGAACGCGCAACGCTGCTTGCGACTTCCGTGCGGGAGGTGATTGCCGATGCGATCGCGGCTGGGGGGTCGTCGCTGCGCGACTACGTCCATACCGACGGTTCGCTCGGCTATTTCCAGCACTCCTTTTCCGTTTACGACCGCGAGGGCGAACCCTGCCCGCGTCCGGGCTGTGGCGGCCATATCGAGCGCATCGTGCAAAGCGGGCGTTCAACCTTCTATTGCCGCCAGTGCCAGCGCTGAGCTAGAGCAAAGCCTCATTGGTAGCGCTGCGAGACAGGGAGAGCCGCAAGATGGCCTATGATACGATCATCGTGGAAACACGTGGCAAGGTCGGGCTGATCACGCTCAACCGCCCAAAGGCGCTCAATGCGCTGAATTCACAGGTGCTTGGCGAACTTCTGGCGGCCACTGCGGCCTTTGAGGCGGACCAAGGCATCGGGGCCATTGTCATCACCGGATCGGAAAAGGCTTTCGCTGCCGGCGCCGACATCAAGGAGATGCAGGCCAAGAGTTATGTCGACGCCTACATGGAGGATTTCTTCTCAGGTTGGGAAGCCTTTGCGCGCAACCGCAAGCCGATGATCGCGGCGGTCGCTGGCTACGCACTGGGCGGCGGCTGCGAGCTCGCCATGATGTGCGACTTCATCATCGCCGCCGACACGGCCAAGTTCGGCCAGCCCGAGATCACGCTCGGCGTCATGCCCGGYATGGGCGGCTCGCAGCGCCTCACCCGTTTCGTCGGCAAGTCGAAGGCGATGGACATGTGCCTGACCGGCCGGATGATGGATGCCGCCGAGGCCGAGCGCTCAGGGCTCGTATCGCGCGTCGTGCCAGCGGCCGACCTCATGGAAGAAGCGATGAAGGCGGCAGCCAAGATCGCCAACTTCTCGCTGCCGGCGGTCATGATGTGCAAGGAAGCCGTCAACCGCTCCTACGAGGTGACGCTTGCCGAAGGTCTGCGTTTCGAGCGACGCGTGTTCCATTCGATGTTCGCGCTCGACGACCAGAAGGAAGGCATGGCGGCCTTTGCCGAGAAGCGGACAGCGAATTTCCACAACCGCTGACCTGAATCGCGTTGACGTTGGGAATAAGCTGAACTATAAGCCCACCAACCGAGGCGACCCTTAGGGACGCCCGATTGATTTTTGCGCTTTGCGGGAAGCCGCTCGCGCCCACCTAGAGATCAAAAGAGAGGCACCATGGCCAATACCTCCTCGGCCAAGAAGGCAACGCGCAAGATCGCCCGCCGCGCAGCGGTCAACAAGAACCGCCGCTCGCGCGTCCGGACTTATGTCCGCCAGGTCGAAGAGGCACTTGCCTCGGGAGACAAGGCAAAGGCAGAAGCCGCCTTCAGCGTCGCCCAGCCGGAATTGATGCGCGCCGCCACCAAGGGCGTGCTGCACAAGAATACCGCCTCGCGCAAGGTTTCGCGTCTGGCACAGCGGCTCAAGGCACTTTCCGCCTAAGCCCTGCAAGCAATTGGATTTCTGATCAACCCGGCCTAACCAGCCGGGTTTTTCTTTTGTCGGCATGGGGCCGAAAAAGCCCTCCAATGGGCCGCTGGAGCATGCCCTTTGAGGGCCAAGAACTTTGCCGGCATATGCGGTTATTCTGATAACTACAACCACCGCAAGCAGCCCCACAACCAGACTCACCGCAGCAGAAATTACCCTTTGATTTCATGGGCTTGCGAATGGTCATCCACAGCTTGTTCAAGCCACCTTCGGGGGTTGGGGGACAAGTTGATGTCAAGCGGATTCTTTTAAAACTTTTTTCGACGGGGCGCGGTTTTTTTCGTTCCCCGGAAAAGGGTTTGAATCACAACGGCTTTGTCCACGTGAGGACTACAAACAGGCTTTGAATCCGCTGCCGAGGTAAGCAGATTCATTAAAAACGAGTTAGACTCGGCCTTGCCCTGTCCACAGCGATTTTTGTAAGGTCTTTTTATCGAAGGGACGGGCACCTAGCCCTCTGCCAAGCCTAAAAATCGGCGGCGTTCTCGGCGTGGATGGAATCCGCGACCGGGGGAGGCATGCTCACTTCGATGTATACTTGGGGCGTGTGGGGATACACGGCATATCGACTTTGCAACGCGCCGGCGACTTCGCCGGAGGGCTACGCATTTGCCTGGTGCTGCCACCCCGCAGCACCGGCCTTCCAAAAGCGCCACCGGGCGCTAGCGGAAGGCGACTACAGCGCGTGGCGACCTGTTGAGACGCAACGAACGCTGCAGCACTTTGAACGATGCATGGCCGTTTCCGAAAATCGGTTCCGATTTTCGCGGTCCTGCACCCGGGGGGACTCGGCCGGCAACGGCAGCATCCGAATGAACATACCGGTGGCGATGCGAGCGGCGCGTCTCCATTTGGCAAACAGAACCGAAGATTAGGGATTGCGACAATGCAAAGCGGCATCGAAAGGGAAGCAAATGCGGGCTTTCTTTTTACCGGCGAACTGATCGAGGGTAATGCAGTGGCAGCAAGCAGCGCCGCCGAGAAGAATTTTGATCGGGTCAAGACGCAGCTCCAGGTTCGCCTGGGCAGCGAGGTATTTTCGAGCTGGTTCGGCCGCATGAAGCTTGCGGAAACATCGAAGGGCGTCGTGCGCCTTTCCGTGCCGACCGCTTTCCTGCGCTCCTGGATCAACAGCCACTATCTCGACCTCATTTCCGAGTTGTGGCGCCAGGAAGAGCCGGAGCTTCTGAAGCTTGAAATCATTATCCGCACGGCGACCCGCGTGGCGCGTCCCGGCGTGGAGACCGAAGCAACGGCACTGCGCAAGCCGGTGCGCCAGATGCAGACAGCCCTTGCCACGAGCACGGTCGCTGCAGGCCGCACCGAGCGCCCAGCGCCCGTGCGCAACGGCACGGCCGACGCGGAATTCAAGCAGAGCGTTCTCGGCTCGCCGCTCGACCCGCGCTATACTTTCCAATCCTTCGTCGAAGGCCCCTCCAACCGCGTGGCGCTCGCTGCGGCACGTGCGGTGGCAGAATCGAACTCGCGCTTCAACCCGCTGTTCCTCCACGCCACGGTAGGCCTCGGCAAGACRCACCTGCTCCAGGCGATCGCCGCCGAGTCGCTGCGCCAGAACCCGAAGTCGCGCGTCGTCTACCTGACCGCCGAATACTTCATGTGGCGTTTTGCGACCGCAATCCGCGACAACAATGCGCTGACCCTCAAGGAGCAGCTGCGCGACATCGACCTGCTGATCATCGACGACATGCAGTTCCTGCAGGGCAAGTCGATCCAGCACGAGTTCTGCCATCTCATCAACATGCTGCTCGATTCGGCCAAGCAGGTCGTGGTCGCAGCCGACCGTCCACCGGCGGAGCTCGAATCGCTCGAGCCGCGCGTACGCTCGCGCCTCAATGGCGGCGTGGCGCTCGAAATGTCGGCACCGGACTTCGGCATGCGCCTTGGCATGCTGCAGATGCGCTTTGCCGGCGCCAAGAACGAAGACCCCAACTTTGCCATGGACGAGGAAATCCTCACCCATGTCGCGCGCACCGTGACCGGCTCGGGCCGCGAGCTGGAAGGCGCCTTCAACCAGCTGATCTTCCGTCAATCGTTCGAGCCGCAGCTCTCCATCGAGCGCATCGACGAGATCCTCGGCCACATCTACCGCTCGGGTGAGCCCAAGCGCGTGCGCATCGAAGACATCCAGCGCATCGTCGCTCGCCACTACAACGTGTCGAAGACCGAGCTTTTGTCGAACCGCCGCACCCGCACCATCGTCAAGCCGCGCCAGATCGCGATGTATCTGGCGAAGGTGATGACGCCGCGCTCTCTGCCCGAAATCGGCAGGCGTTTTGGCGGCCGCGACCACACCACGGTGCTGCACGCCGTGCGCAAGATCGAGGGCCTGTCGGGCGGCGACAACACGCTGGCGCAGGAGCTCGAACTGCTGAGAAGGCTGATCAACGACCAGGCCTGATGGTTTGTCGGCACAGGCGACAAGTTGCCGCCTGTGACTTATCCCCAGAACGCCCGCGCAACTTCTTCGGAGTGCCTGCGCGGGCTTGCCTTTCCGGTCTTTTTACTGTCAGACTCAGCGCAATTCCGATCGTGTTGCGGGCTTTTCCGGGCGCATTCGAGCCCGCGAGCCCGCACCTTCAAATAAGCGAGCCTGTTTCGTCATGCGTGTTATCCTGGAACGCTCCAACCTGTTGAAGTCGCTGAACCACGTGCACCGCGTGGTCGAACGGCGGAACACGATCCCGATCCTGTCCAACGTGCTTTTGCAGGCCAATGGCGCGAGCCTCGAACTGAAGGCCACCGACCTCGATCTCGAGATCTCGGAAGCGACGCCAGCCAATGTCGAGCAAAGCGGTGCGACCACCGTTCCGGCGCATCTGCTCTACGACATCGTGCGCAAGCTGCCCGACGGCGCGGAAGTGATGCTGAAGACCGACGAGGACGGCAACGCCATGTCGGTGGTGTCGGGCCGTTCGAGCTTCCGCCTGCAGTGCTTGCCCCAGTCAGATTTCCCCGAGCTTTCGGCCGGCACGTTTTCCCATATCTTCCGGCTCGAGGCCAATGCGCTCAAGGGCCTGATCGAAAAGACCCAGTTCGCCATCTCCACCGAAGAGACGCGCTATTATCTCAACGGCATCTACCTGCACACGCATGAGAGTGGCGGCAAGCTGATGCTGCGCGCGGTTGCGACCGACGGCCACCGCCTTGCGCGCGCCGAGGTCGAGGCGCCGGCCGGCTCCGAAGGCATGCCGGGCATCATCATCCCGCGCAAGACCGTCAGCGAGCTGCAAAAGCTGATCGACGATCCGGATATTGCGGTGACGACGGAGATTTCCGACACCAAGATGCGACTGACCATCGGCGCGGTGATCCTGACCTCGAAGCTGATCGACGGCACCTTCCCCGATTATCAGCGCGTCATTCCGAGCGGCAACGACAAGCAGCTGATCATCGATCGCCAGAGCTTTGCCGCCGCCGTCGACCGCGTCTCGACGATTTCGTCGGAGCGTGGCCGCGCGGTGAAGCTGTCGATCGCCGACGGGCTGGTGACGCTCGCCGTCAACAACCCCGATTCGGGCAGTGCCGTCGAAGAGCTCGCCGCCGACTATTCGTCGGACCCGATCGAGATCGGCTTCAACGCCAAGTACCTGCTCGACGTCGCCGCCCAGCTCAAGGGCAGCGAGGCGCGTTTCATGCTGGCGGACGCCGGGTCGCCCACGCTCATCCACGACACAGCCGACGAGAACGCTCTCTACGTGCTGATGCCGATGCGCGTGTAGCGCGCGCATACCAATGCAAGAGCCGGATACGGGGGGAGAGCGCAAACGCATCCCCTCGACGCACATCAGTAAGCTCACACTTACGGACTTCCGCAACTACGCGTCGCTGTCGGTCGAGTTGCGGCCGGGCGCTGTGGTGTTCACCGGTGAAAACGGTGCCGGCAAGACCAATCTGCTCGAAGCCATCTCCTTCCTGACCCCGGGGCGCGGCCTGCGCCGGGCTCCCTACCCCGACGTCGCACGCGAAGGCAGTGCGGGTAGTTTTGCCGTGCATAGCACCATCGAAGGGCCGTTCGGCGATGCCGAAATCGGCACCGGTACGGCGCCCGAAGCCGCCAATGAGGCGGGGCGCCGCGTCCGCATCAATGGCGCCAATGCCAAGGCCGACGACATGCTCGAATGGCTGCGCGTGGTGTGGCTGACGCCGTCGATGGACGCGCTGTTCACCGGTCCCGCCGGTGACCGCAGGCGATTCCTCGACCGCCTGGTGCTGGCGATCGACCCGGCGCATGGTCAGCGCGCGCTCGATTATGAAAAGGCGATGCGCGGCCGCAACCGGCTGCTTGCCGAGGACCGCCGTGACCGCGCCTGGTTCGACGCGATCGAGATACAGATGGCCGAGACAGGTGCTGCGATCGCCGCCGCGCGTGTCGAGATAGTGCGACTTTTGACGGCGATGATCGGGCGGATGCCCGAAACGGGCCCCTTCCCCCAAGCCGAACTCAGCCTCGCCGGTAGCCTCGAACAGAGAATCGGCGACATGCCGGCAGTAGAACTCGAAGAGCATTTCCGGCAAGCATTGGCCGATGGACGCGAGCGCGACCGCGCCGCAGGACGCACGCTCGAAGGCCCCCACCGCTCCGACCTACTGGTTCGCCACAAGCCGAAATCGATGCCTGCGGAGCTATGCTCGACTGGCGAACAAAAGGCGTTGCTGATCGGCATCGTCATTTCGCATGCAAGACTCACCGGCGAGATGGCTGGCGCGCCTCCCATCCTTCTGCTTGACGAGATCGCTGCCCATCTCGACGCAGGGCGGCGTGCGGCGCTGTTTTCGATTCTTGAAGAGCTGAATTGCCAGGCCTTCATGACCGGCACCGAAGCGAGCCTGTTTTCGAGCCTCGCTGGGCGGGCGCAGTTCTTGACCGTCGACCATGGCAGCATCAGGCCAACTGAAGACGCCTGACAAGCCGATTTTGCGGCGATATGGTTGCGCCATGAACCAGGCTCCCCCCCTCTCCCCTGAAGAACTCGAACGCTACGCCCGCCACATCGTGCTGCCGGAGATCGGCGGTCCGGGCCAGCAGAAGCTCAAACGCGCCCGTGTGCTGGTGATTGGCGCCGGCGGGCTCGGCGCGCCGGTTCTGGAATATCTGGCGGCCGCGGGCGTCGGCACACTCGGCATCGTCGACGACGATCACGTGTCGCTGTCCAATTTGCAGCGCCAGGTGATCCACGACACCCAGTCGCTCGGTTTGTCCAAGGCGGAGAGCGCTAAAGCTGCGATCGCCCGCATCAACCCGCATGTGACGGTCGAGCTGCACAAGCTCAGGCTGACGACCGAAAACGCCGCTGGGCTGATCGAACGCTACGATCTGGTGGTCGACGGTTCCGACAATTTCGAGACGCGTTATGCGGTCGCCGATGCTTCTGCTGCGGTGAAGCGGCCGCTGGTGCATGCCGCAGTCGGGCGATTCGATGGCTCGATAACCGTGCTGATGCCATTCGAGACGGGTGCCGACGGTCGCCGCAACCCGACCTATCGTGACCTGTTTCCCGAACCGCCGCCGGCAGGGCTGGTGCCGTCCTGCGCCGAGGCAGGGGTACTGGGTGCCCTGACCGGTGTCATAGGCACGCTGCAGGCGATGGAGGCGATCAAGCTGATCACCGCCATCGGCGAACCGCTTGTCGGTCGGCTTTTGCTCTACGATGCGCTCGGCGCGCGTTTCGATACCGTGCGCTACAAAGCCTCTTGAGCCATGAACCCCGACCTGACCATCGCCCGCCTGCCCCAGGACTTCGACCGCTGGGACGAGTTGCTCGATCTGATCATGCGCTCATTCGCCTATATGGACGGCGTCATTGACCCGCCGTCCTCCGCGCATCGGCTGTCTCAGGGCAATCTGCGCGAGAAGACCAAGGACGAAGTCTGCTTCATCGCCACGCTTGAAGGGCGGCTCGTCGGCTGCATCTTTGCCGCCCAACGGACGAATGTGTTTTATGTCGGCAAGCTTGCCGTCGACGACAGCGTTCGCGGCGCAGGCATCGGCCGGGAACTGATGCTGGCAGCCGAGCGCCACGCCATCCATCAGGGCAAGCCGATCCTCGAACTCCAGACCCGAATCGAACTCACGGCCAACCACGCGACCTTTGCGCGGATGGGCTTCGTCGAGTTCGAGCGCACGGCCCATGACGGCTTCGACCGGCCAACCTCGATCACCTTTCGAAAGGCGCTTGGTTAAGCAGCGAGGTCAACGCACGTGTCTGATCACGTCCTCAGCGGCAGAACCCGGTCGGGTGGGCGGTGCCCGTCGACATGGGCGCGGATGTTGATGATGACCTTTTCGCCCATATCGATTCGGCCCTCGATGGTGGCCGATCCCATATGCGGCATCAGCACCACCTTGCCCCTGGCGGCGAGCTTGAGCAGCTTTTGGTTGACCGCCGGCTCGTGCTCGAAGACGTCGAGGGCTGCACCGGCGAGCTTGCCGTCCTGCAGCATCTTGACCAGCGCGTCCTCGTCGATGATGTCGCCGCGGGCGATGTTGACGAGGTAAGCGTGCGGCTGCATCAGCGCTAGCCTGCGCCCCGACAGCAGGTGGAAGGTCGCCGGCGTCGAGGGGCAGTTGATCGAGATGATGTCCATGCGGGCGAGCATCTGGTCGAGGCTCTCCCAATAGGTCGCCTCCAGCTCGTCTTCGACCGACTGCAACACGCGATGGCGGTTGTGATAATGGATCGACAGGCCGAAGGCCTTGGCGCGACGGGCAACGGCGGTGCCGATGCGGCCCATGCCGACGATGCCGAGGCGCTTGCCCCAGATGCGGCGGCCGAGCATCCATGTGGGCGACCAGCCGGCCCATTTCTTGTCGCTGGTGAGAACGTTGGCGCCCTCGGTCAGGCGGCGCGGCACGGCAAGCATCAACGCCATGGCCATGTCGGCCGTATCTTCGGTCAGGACGTTGGGGGTGTTGGTGACGGTGATCCCGCGTTTTGCGGCAGCAGTAACGTCGATCTTGTCGACGCCGTTGCCGAAATTGGCGATCAGCTTGAGATTGGGTCCGGCCTGCTCGATCAGCGCTGCATCGATCGTATCGGTTACCGTCGGTACCAGAACGTCGGCTTCCTTGACCGCCGCAACCAGCTCCGGCTGGGTCATGGGACGATCATCGACATTGAGGCGCGCGTCGAACAGCTCGCGCATACGCGTTTCGACCTGGTCGGGCAGCTTGCGCGTAATGATGACGAGAGGCTTTTTTCGACCGGCCATTCTATCCTCGACGAAGATCTCGTTGAGACCTCTTTAACCAAGACCGGCGAAACTGCAATCCGATCCATGAGCGGTAATCTGTGTAACAAGCAGTGCCGCCGAAGACAAAGAAAAAGGGCGCCCCTTTCCCCGTGAAGGCAAAGAGCGCCAAGTTCAAACAGAGGTTACGGAAGTGTCTGGTTTCGCGTCGCTCCGTCTGTCCGTCAGCGCAGCCCTGATCGGTCTTGCTTTCGTTTCGCCGAATGCCGTTTTCGTCGGTCCTGCCGTGGCCGCCCAGGACGTCACGCTCGGCCCCAGCGGACTGCCGCTGCCGCGATTCGTCAGCCTCAAGGCAGGCAAGGTCAATTCGCGCATCGGCCCGGGCGCTGATTATCCCGTCAGCTGGCTCTATCTGAAGCCCGGCCTGCCGATGGAGATCATCCAGGAATATGACAACTGGCGCCGCGTCCGCGATGCCGACGGCGCCGAAGGCTGGATCAACCAGACGCTGCTTTCCGGCCACCGCACGGCGATGACGGCGMCCTGGCAGCGCGGAAAGCCGGCACCGCTCAACCTGCTCGCAAGGCCCGAACAGGGTGCGCG
>NZ_JBFUIP010000169.1:0-11754 GCF_056401815.1 Aminobacter sp. P4_D5
GACATGGACCTTGAGCTTGCCGGACACCGCCAGCTTGGCGAGTTCTTCCAGCCCTTCGCGGTCGGGCCGCACCGAAATCCGCTCGATGCGAATGCCGCTCGCTTTGGCGTCGGATTTGGCCTTTTCGCTGGTTTCAAGCAGGGCGACGAGCACGCCACCCTTGCGCAGTACCTTCAGCGATTTTTCGGCATGGTCGCCGCCCAGCGGCTCAAACACCATGTCGACCTGGCCCACCTTGGCAATAAAATCGTCCTTGGTGTAGTCGATCACCTCGTCGGCGCCCAAGGAGCGGACAAAATCGACCTTGCCCGGGCTTGCGGTGGCAATGACGTAGGCGCCGCGCGCCTTGGCGATCTGTACCGCGAGATGGCCGACACCGCCCGCAGCCCCATGGATCAGCACCCGCTCTCCCGCCTTGAGCTTCCCTGATATCACCAGGCCCTGCCAGGCGGTCAGTCCGGCGAGGGGAAGGGCTGCCGCCGCCGCATGGTCGAGCGCTTCAGGCTTGTGCGCCAGTTCGCTTGCCGGGACTGATGCAAGCTCGGCATAGGCGGCCGCCTGCGCAGGGAAACGTGGCATGCCGAAAACCTCGTCGCCTGAAACAAAGCCGTTGGCGCTCGGGCCGACAGCCTCGACGATGCCGGACAAATCCCAGCCGAGCACGAAAGGCGGTTCACCCAAAAGCGGGTAAAAACCGCCGCGCACCGCGGCATCGACGGGATTGACGCCCGCAGCCTTGACACGGATCAGCACTTCGCCTGCTTTGAGTTGCGGTGTGGGCTGGTCGGCGATCTCAAGCACTTCGGGTCCGCCGACGGTGTTCTGGGTAATGGCACGCATGGGAAAGTCCTCCTTGGGATGAATGCAGGTGCCACTATCATTTGGATAGTATCATTCTCTTGTCCAGTATGTACCTACATGATATATAGGTACCTCATGGATAGCGATTGCGCACCTGACACACCCTTCGGCTACGACGCCTTCAGGCGCGAATGCATGTCGCACACCGTGCTTGAGATGCTGGCGAGCAAATGGGTCTATCTGGTTGTCGGGGCTTTGAAGCCTGGCAGGCGGCGCCATGGCGAGCTTGCCCGCAAGGTCGAAGGCATAACGCCCAAGATGCTGACGCAGACGCTGCGCATTCTGGAGCGTGACGGGCTGGTGCGGCGCGAGATCTTCCCGGTCATCCCGCCGCGCGTCGAATATGAGCTGACTGAACTGGGACACAACCTTGCCGAGCTGCTCAACCAGATCAGGGTCTGGGCTGAGCGCCACGCGCCTGAAATTCGTGATTCGCGCGCCCAGTCGCTGGCCGGCGAGAATGAGCCGGCTGAATTTTTGGCCTAGGGCCAAGGTGCTTCCCGATGGACGCTTGAGTCGGGAGCCTTACTAGCGCTGGTTGTCCTGCGCTAACTGTCTGGAAAATATCTGCTTTTAGCCGATCATCGCGCTGCGTCCGCCGGCCTCGGCGTCGCGGGTGCTGCGGTCGCGCGATTCCAGCATCTCTGCCTTGGACAGCTCCGCTTCAGCTTCGGAGAGTAAGGATTCGGCTGCGGCGCGCTGTTGCGCCAGGTCATGCTGGGAGTTTTTGAGATTGTCACGTCGTTGCCGCGCGGCTTTGGCGAAGGTCGGATAGGCGAAATGATTGAGATCAGTGATCCCCGCCTTCTTTTCTTCGGCGACGATCTGCAGTTCCAGATCGTTGGCCATGCGGTCGAACTCGGCAATCATCGAATCGAGCTGCATCAGCTGCCGGCGCTTTTCGTTCACCTGAAACTGCTTGAGTCTGACCAGGTTCTCACGTGATTTCATGACCCGATACTCCCGAACACCGAAAAACGCACTTCTAACCGCCTACTGCGGCCCCGAGGGACCTCGCCGCAACCGAACCGGTTTTGAACTCCCGGATATGGAAAACAAACTTTTAAAGTTTTTCTCCGCCGGTAACCATTCGTTTACGCGCATCGTTAATCATATCCATCGAGACTTAAGACCCGGTAAAGATTCTGGTTTTCGCCGCGAATGTGATCGGGTCGTCTCCGGAGTCGCTTAGTCAGCCTTGTTAATGCGTCGCGTTAAGATGTTGACCGTGTGATTCATGTTTAGATTCAAGTGGGTGTATGCGCCGGTTAAAATTTCTGATATGGTCTTCCATACGAAATTAGGTTTTGTTAACCATTCGATGGCAGCCTCCGATTCAGTAGCACTGGGCCGGTATGGATTGGACCGCGAAGAGGTTCCGGCAGCAGAAAAGGGGATATGAATGCGCGTTCTGCTGATAGAAGACGACAGTGCAACCGCACAGAGCATCGAATTGATGCTCAAATCGGAGAGCTTCAACGTCTATACGACCGATCTCGGCGAAGAAGGCGTCGATCTCGGCAAGCTTTATGATTACGATATCATCCTTCTCGACCTGAATCTGCCTGACATGTCGGGTTACGAGGTTCTGCGCACTTTGCGCCTGTCCAAGGTCAAGACGCCGATCCTGATCCTCTCCGGCATGGCCGGTATCGAGGACAAGGTGCGCGGCCTCGGCTTCGGCGCCGACGACTACATGACCAAGCCGTTCCACAAGGACGAGCTGGTGGCGCGCATCCATGCGATCGTCCGCCGTTCGAAGGGCCACGCCCAGTCGGTCATCATCACCGGCGAGCTGATCGTCAATCTCGACGCCAAGACCGTCGAGGTTGGTGGCCAGCGCGTGCACCTGACCGGCAAGGAATACCAGATGCTGGAGCTGCTTTCGCTACGCAAGGGCACCACGCTGACCAAGGAAATGTTCCTCAACCACCTCTATGGTGGCATGGACGAGCCGGAATTGAAGATCATCGACGTCTTCATCTGCAAGCTTCGCAAGAAGCTCGACGCTGCTTCCGGCGGCCAGAGCTTCATCGAAACAGTCTGGGGACGCGGCTATGTGCTGCGTGAGCCGGAAGAGCTTCGCGAAATCGCCTGATTTTCTTGCACTACCTTCAGTCAAACCCGGCCTCCGTGCCGGGTTTTCTTTTTTCCAGAGCGCATTGCATGCGAATGAGCGCTTGCGATTTGCGCTTCGCCGACCTTTGTCCGGACCTCTGCGCCAGGCCGGTTCAGGCGGCTACGTCGAAGGCGCGGAAGCGGTCGAGCAGTTGCGGCCGGGTGAACGGCTTCAGCAGATAGCCTTGCGCACCGGCGCGCTTGGCGCGCATGATGGCGCCGATGTCGACCTCTGTCAGGCAGATCGCGATCTGCGGTTTGACCCGGCCGTCCATGGCGCGGACGCGGCGGATGAAGTCGGCCGGCGTCATATCCTCCAATGCGCCGTCGACAACGATGATTTCAGGCATGTCATAGGCGCACATGTCGAGGCCCTCAGCACCGGTCGAGGCTTCGACGACAGCCAGGTCCGGGCCGTTCAGGATGCGTTTGGCGACTTTGCGAATGACGCTCGAATCATCGACGAACAGGCAGCGCTTCATATCCCGTTCCTCTTTTCGGGAGCCGAGCGCGCCAGACGCGCCGGGGTGTTTCTTGGACCCTAGCGTTGTTGCGTAAAGAAGCCGAAAACCCGGATGGTAAAAAACTTGGAAATATCGGCGGAAAGGGATGTTTTCTGCCGCGCGCCAAGCGTTCGCTGGCTGGTCTCAAGTTTTTGAGGACCGGCAGTGGAGTACCGGCAGATCGACGCCGATTGTCTGGCTGATATGCTCGCAAACATCAGCCAAGTCATGAGCGATCACCAGGCATGACCTAGCGATCGTCCTAAGCTGGTCTTTAGCTATACAGAAAGTCGAGTGCTATCACTCGGCTGTCAGCAGGATCTCTTCGGGCGTTGCATGGATCGAGATCGTCATGCCGGCCTCGCGTGCCAGAAGCAACGCGTAGTAGGGCTGCACCGAATGGGCGTCGATCGGCTCTTCCGGCCTTTGGCCGGTATGCAGTTCGAGGAACTTCGGCGGCACGCGCAGCATCGGGCCACTGGCCGACAGGGTGAATTTCGGCGCCGTATCCACGTTTTCAAGCAGGACGTTGAGCTTGCCGCCGCGCGGGATCGCGGCATGGGCGACCAGGAGCAGGTTAAGCAGCAGCTTGACCTTGTTCTTGGGCAAGAGCGCGCGGCCGCCACTCCAGATCAGTTCCGGCTTTTCGTTCTTGAAAAAGGCTGATGCAACCGATTCGGCGTCGCCGGTGTCGATCAACATGCCGGCCGAGCCGGCCGCACCAAAGGCGATGCGCGCGAACTGCAGACGTGCCGAGGCATTGCGGGCGCTGGTGCGGATGAGGCGCATGGCGTCTTCGTCGGCACCGCCTTCGTCGAGCAGCTCAAGACCGTTGTTGATAGCGCCAACCGGCGAGATGATGTCGTGGCAAACCCGGCTGCACAGCAGTGCTGCAAGGTCAGGAGCGGAAAGCGTCAACAATTCGGCCATGAACGGCATCCCTCGGGCAAATGGCTTGAACCACAATAATGGGGCCACGGCACCCGGCTGGGCGAATCAGGGCTGGCCTTGCAGTCCTCTTGGTTACACAGCGTCGCCTCATGCGGCAAGAAACAGCAGCTAAAGGGTGCGTGAAATGCTTGCTTTTCTGCGTAAATCAAGGCTTTCCCACTCATGGGCATGCCTTCGATCCGCCATCTTCGTAGGCCAGTTTAATGGTTGAAAAAGGATTACGGCATAGTTTGCCGGAGTTGGACCAGCCAGCCGCCAATCAAGAGCAGCAGCGGGTCCGGGGCGTCGGAGAGAGTGTGCTCCCAGACGGAGATTTGGAAGCATGATTTCCCGATTCTATGGCCGGACGTTTGCCCGGCTTGTTGCCGCGATGTTCGTCCTTGTCGGCGTTCTGGCATTTTCGACATCTGCGTCGCGCGCGCAGCAATACACCTCGCAGGAGATCCTTGATTCCGGCCATCGCTTTTTTGGTTCGACTTCGGGCGGTCTCGCCAGTGTCGTCGAAAAGGTCTTCGCGTCTTACGGTCTGCCGAACGGCTATGTCCTCGGCGAGGAGGGTTCCGGCGCCTTTGTCGGCGGCCTGACCTACGGTGAAGGCACGCTCTACACCAAGAATGCCGGCGACCATAAGGTCTACTGGCAGGGGCCTTCGCTAGGCTGGGATTTCGGCGGGCAGGGCTCGCGCACCATGATCCTGGTCTACAATCTCGATGACGTGAACAATCTTTACGATCGTTATGGCGGTGTCGCGGGTTCGGCCTATGTCGTTGCCGGTGTCGGCTTCAACGTTCTCAAGCGCGGTAATATCCTGCTGGTACCGGTACGTACCGGCATTGGTGCCCGGTTGGGGGTTAATCTCGGTTACTTGAAACTGACCCAGCAGCCGACCTGGAATCCGTTCTGATCGCGTACGGATCGGGCGGATATTACAACCGCACCGCGCGTCTTGATGGACGCGCAAAAGAGCTGAACAGCCAAATCTGTGCATGATCCCTAGTGAAAATCGATTTCGATTTTCGGGGTCATGCATAGCATTTGCAGCGGTGCTGGATTCCTGCCATGGGAACATGGCAAACTCGCGCCTGTCCGTAACGGGTAAAGTGCTTTGGTCCAGTCAATCCTGTTTTTCGTTCTTGGCTTTCTGACCGCCGGATTTTTCGTGCTGCTGATCGCGCCTGCGGTGTGGCGGCGCGCCGTCTCGGTCACCCGGCAGCGGGTCGAGGCCAAACTTCCAATGACGCTGGAAGAAATCCGCGCGGACAAGGACAGTCTGCGCGCCGAGCACGCCATGGCGCTACGCAAGGTCGAGGTCCAGCTCAAGGCGTCGCAGGAAAAGGTACTCTCGCAGGCCGTCGACCTCAGCCGCATCCGTGAAGCGCAAAAGGTCGTGGTTACCGATCATGCCGACGAAGAGCGCGTTGTGGGCGAACTCGAGGCCAAGCGCGGCAACCTGCGCGGGGAACTCGGCAAGCGCGACGAACAGATCAAGGCGCTGGTTGCCCAACTCGCCGAAGCAGAACGTTTGCTGGAGCAGCGCGCACAGCAGGTCGAAGAAATCGGCGGACTGTATGACGAGGCCAGCCTGTCTTCGAGCAATCGCCAGATTGAACTGGTGAACCGCGAAAGCGAGTTAGGCAAGCTGTCGGACGACATGTCGATGCTGCGCCATCAACGCAATGATGCCGACCAACGCCTGAGCGAACTCGAAGCCGACAACAAGGCCGTGCGCGAGGCGTTGAAAGCGGAGACCAGGCGTGCTGGCGAACTTGACAGGAAATTGCAGGAAATGGCGGCGTCGCTGGACGATCGCGACGACAAGATCGAGCAGCGCGAGGGCGAACTTGCCCATGCGCGTGAGCAACTGAAAAGCCCGCAAGGCGCGCAGGAGACCAACAGCATGACCAACGGAGCCGCTCCGTCGCTCGAGCGCGAACGCCTTGAAGGCCGGCTGACCACGCTGACGCGCGAAAACAAGCGGCTCAAGGGCGAGCTTGCCCAGGCGGGGCGCAACGCTTCGACCCCCGGCCAGGATTCGCAACTGCGCGAACAGATGCACGAGCTGGCCGCTGAAGTCGTCGCACTTACGGCACGGCTCGAAGGGCCGGATTCGCCGATTGCCGGCGTTCTGGCCAAGGCCGGCGACAGCCGTGCTCCGAGCAATGGCGAAGCGCCGCCGGTGATCAGCCTTGCCGATCGCGTCCGGGCGCTGCAGAAGTCGCCGGCTGCCGAGTAGGCTTGCTCAGTTAGTGGCGTCCGTGAAGTGATGCAGCGCGATCGCCGAGGCCGCCGCGACATTGAGGCTGTCGAAACCCGGCGCCATCCGGATACGTGCCGTCGTCAGCCGTTTCAACAGCGGCTCGGGCAGGCCTTCGCCTTCGGTGCCGAGATAGAGCGCCAGCCGCTTCGGGCGCTTTAGGTCGCGAATGTCGGCCTTGCCTGCAGGCGATAGCGCCAATTGCTCGAAACCATGGCGTGACAGTGCATCGGCGAGTTCGCTGGCCGTTCCCCCTGCGGTGAACGGCACTTTAAGTGCGGCGCCGACCGAGACCCTGATCGCCTTGCGGTAGAGCGGATCGCAGCAGGTTTCGTCGAGCAGCACCGCATCGGCGCCGAAGGCCGCGGCGTTGCGGAATATCGATCCGATATTGTCGTGATTGGAGATGCCGACCGGCACAGCCACCAGTGCACGTTCGGGCAGGGCGCTTAGCATGTCATCGACCGAAATCGCCGTGCCCTTGAGACCGATGGCAAGAATGCCGCGATGCATGTGAAAGCCGGYGATGGCGTCGATGACCCCGCTTGAGGCGACATAGACAGGCATGCCTTCGGATGCCTGTCTCAGCGTCTCGGTCATGCCGGCGAGGCGATTTTCGAGAACCAGCACCGACTCTGCCGCAAAGCGCCGCGCGCCAAACAGCACGTTGAGCACAACCTTGCCTTCGGCGACGAAACGCCCTTCGCGGCCGACAAGGTCACGCTCGCGTATGTCGAGATAAGGAGCGACACGCGGGTCGGCAGGGTCGTCGATGCGGATGATGTTCATGGCTGCTTCATAGCGGAGGGCAGGCCGCCATGGGAGCCTGGAAAGGGCTGGATCGTTTCAGGCGTCTTCGAAAATGCCTTCCAGTGTGCCGAGGAGCTTGCGCACGGCGTCGGACTTGCAGGTGTAATAGATCATCTGCCGGTCGCGCCGCGTTTCAACCAGCTCTTCGTTGCGCAGGCGCGCAAGATGCTGGGACAGTGCCGATTGGCTCAACGATACCTTCTCGGCGATAGCACCCACCGACATCTCCGTGTCGAGCAGGTGGCTCATGATCATCAGCCGTTTTTCGTTGCCCATAAGCGTGAGCAAGGAGGCCGCAGCTTCAGCATTGGCCGTCAGTTTTTTCGGTTTCATGGGTACCCCGTGTATCCGCAATGCTTTCCGGCGTCATGGGGGCAACAACGCCGAATTACCAAGCCAGCTCGTCAGTGGAATCGATAGCCGAATCTAGCTTCTTCAGCACAAATCAGCTTTCACTCAAAAAATCAAGACTTGGCTGCGCGACCTTCCTTTGCCATTTCGACAAGGCTTCGTCTGAGATCCGCTGCCTCTGCAAGCATTTCAGGGAAGAGCACGCGGCCGGTCTCGTCGCCCGATGCCAGATCCATCCCCTCCGGATCAAAGCCGCTGAGCACCCAGTCTTTGTCGGCGAGCTTGCCGAAGTGGCTGGCATAGATGGCGATTGCCTCGCGATGGTCGGCGTTCATGTGATCGAGTGCTGACTGCTCGGCCCCAGCAATCATCTCCACCGCCGCGCCT
Source organism: Aminobacter sp. P4_D5 (assembly GCF_056401815.1). Lineage (NCBI taxonomy): Bacteria > Pseudomonadati > Pseudomonadota > Alphaproteobacteria > Hyphomicrobiales > Phyllobacteriaceae > Aminobacter > Aminobacter sp. P4_D5. The sequence continues at coordinate 8,236 of NZ_JBFUIP010000169.1, forward strand.
GCCAGAAGGAGGTCGTCGCGGGTCAGCAGATAGGCCTTGCCAAAACCGCCATTGAGGTTGGCGCGCTCCAGTTCGAGCCTGAACACCGCGAAATCGCCGAGCCCGGCATAAAGCTTTGCCTTGGGATTGCGGTTGAGATAGCGGCGCTCGGGGCGGGCCTGCTCGGGCGTGCCGCGCTCCAGGCGAACTGCCTGGCAGAACAAGGTGATACGTGGATAGGCGAGCGGGTCACCCTTGCCGATCTCACCGACCAGAAGCGAGCAGCGCGGATCGGCGACGATGCCCTTGGTGTGGGCGGAAAGCCCGGAGATCAGGATCAGCGGCGTGCCATCGACGTCGGTGGCAGTGCCGACACGGCTGGCGAGAGGTGAGCCGGTCTCAGGTTCGATGACGGCAAGCGCGCCGTGGCGGGCCGTGCGCATCAGTGAGCGGGCAAGCGCTATCGCCTGGGCATCGGTCTCGCGAATGACGTCTTTCTTGCGCTCTTCCACTGCTTCACCACTAAATATGACTAATCTAATCTACTTATCGAAAGCAGCGCAGGCTTGGCAAGAGCATCCGTCGGCCAAATGCAAAACAGCCCCGGAAGCTTGCGCTGCCGGGGCTGAGGATATTCGATTTTGGGACGTTCGGCGCCTATTTCGGTGCCATGCGGATCGCGCCGTCGAGACGGATGGTTTCGCCGTTGAGCATCTGGTTCTCGACGATGTGCAAGGCAAGGGCCGCATATTCGGATGGCTCGCCGAGGCGCGGCGGGAAGGGGACCGCAGCTCCCAGGGAATCCTGCACCTCTTGCGGCATCGCTGCCATCATCGGGGTCTTGAAGATGCCGGGCGCAATGGTTGCGACGCGGATGCCCGAGCGGGCGAGGTCGCGCGCGATCGGCAATGTCATGCCCACGACACCGCCCTTGGAGGCGGAGTAGGCGGCCTGGCCCATCTGGCCGTCATAGGCTGCGACCGAGGCTGTGCTGACGATGACGCCGCGCTCGCCGCCCTGCAGCGGCTCGAGCTTCGATGCGCCTTCGGCAAACAGGCGGATCATGTTGAAGGAACCGATCAGATTGACCTCGATCACCTGGCGGAACACGCTGAGCGGATGGGCGCCGTCCTTGCCCACCGTCTTCACGCCGACGGCGATGCCGGCGCAGTTGACGAGGATGCGCGCGGTGCCGAGCTTGGATTCGACTTCGGCGAAGGCTGCGACCGCGCTTTCTTCGTTGCTGACATCGCAACGCACGGCGATGCCGCCAATGTCGGCGGCAACCTTTTCGGCGCGTTCAAGGCTGAGATCGAAGATCGCGACCTTGGCGCCCTTGGCTGCGAGTGCGCGTGCGGTGGCTTCGCCAAGGCCGGAGCCGGCGCCGGTGACCACTGCGATCTGCCCATTTGGATTCATGTCAGCCTAGTCCTCTGTTGCTGTGAATGAATGCTCTACCGCATCGGCCCGAAAACCGTAATCGGTTTCGGTTGTCGCAGGCTCGCGCTTGGCTCAGGCGGGCTCGGGCGCGCGCTCCGGTGTCTTGGCCGAATCGGCATGGCAGACCTCGCCGGAAAGCAGCGCCACGGCACCCGGCACGATCTCGTGCGCGAGCAGGCGGTTGAGATCGACGGGGCGCGGCATTTCAATCTGGCCGCGCGGAATGCGGGCGAAACCGAGCGGCCCGTAATAGGGTTCGTCGCCGACTAGGACCACAGCCGGCTCGCTTGCCTTCGCGGCTGCGGCAAGCGCCATGGCTACGAGTTTGCGGCCGATGCCCATGTTCTTGAAGTCGGGACGCACGGCAAGCGGACCAAGCATCTGCGCGCGCCCTTCGCCGGCTGCAATTGGCGTCATCCTGACCGAGGCGATCACCTGGCCACCATGCATGGCGACAAAGGAAAACGAGCGGTCGTGGGGGCCGCCTTCGCGGATCTTGTAGGCTGCGCGAGTGAAGCGGCCGGGCCCAAAGGCTTCGGCATTGATGTCGTCGATTTCGAGGTCGTGCGCCGGGGTTTCCGGCAGATAAGTCACGTCGGCGAGGGTCATGTTCTGTGCAGTCCGGTGTCCTGGGATGAGGTGCCGCGAGCCAAGCCGCAGCATTCGCAAGTCAGCGCTTCAAGCGCGTGCGCTCATTCGTCGTCGGTCGATCCGGATATTTGCAAAACAATGTGACATCGAAATGCCCGCTAGCATCATTTGAAGCGTCCGTCCATCGTGCATTTGAGTGATGTGCGCCTGCTGTTGACGATCCGTTCAGACAGTCGCCCTTCGGATTGGGCCCGTCGTGTCCTACATGGTGGCAAACGAAAGGATTTTACGATGGGATTGCTGGTCGAAGGCAAATGGCAGGACCGCTGGTACGACACCAAGTCGACAGGCGGCAAATTCGTGCGCTCGCATTCGCAATGGCGTGACTGGATCACGGTCGATGGCAAGCCGGCGGAGGGCCGCACGCGCGGCTTCAAGGCCGAGCCGGGGCGTTACCACCTCTATGTCTCGCTCGCCTGTCCCTGGGCGCACCGGACGCTGATCTTCCGCGCGCTGAAGAAGCTCGAAGACATCATCTCGGTCTCGGTCGTGCATCATTTCATGGGCGAGAATGGCTGGACCTTCCGCACCGACGATGGCGCCACTGGTGACACGCTCTACGGCCTCGACTTCCTGCACCAGATCTACACCAAGGCGGATCCGACCTATTCGGGCCGCGTCACCGTGCCGGTGCTGTGGGACAAGAAGGAAAAGACGATCGTTTCCAACGAATCGTCCGAAATCATCCGCATGCTGAACTCGGCTTTCGACGAATGGGGCGATGCCTCGCTCGACTTCTATCCCGAAAAGCTGCGTAGCGAGATCGATGCGGTCAACGATCTGGTCTATCCCTCGATCAACAATGGCGTCTATCGCGCCGGCTTCGCCACCACCCAAATCGCCTATGAGGAAGCCTTCAACGAGATGTTCGCGGCCCTCGACACGCTGGAAGAGCGGCTGTCGCACCAGCGCTATCTCGTCGGCAACCAACTGACCGAGGCTGACTGGCGGCTGTTCACGACGCTTGTCCGTTTCGACCCGGTTTATGTCGGGCACTTCAAGACCAATTTGCGCCGCATCGCCGACTATCCGGACCTGTCGAACTATCTGCGCGAACTTTATCAGGTGCCCGGAGTGGCCGAGACCGTGAACCTGCTTCACATCAAGGCGCATTATTACGGCAGCCACACCGGCATCAATCCGACCGGCATCGTTCCGGTGGGGCCAGAGGTCGACTTTATGGCACCGCATAACCGGGGGAAACTGCTGAAGGCGGCGTGAGCCTGCATTCAGTTGGTGCCTCCTTCGAGGCTCGCTCCGCTCGCACCTCAGGATGAGGGAGGTTAACGCCTCCTCGCTTGTTCTGAGGTGTTTGTGGCCATAAGCGGGATCTCAAAGCGCACGCGTTTAAGAAGAGGCGGCCAGAGTGCCAAGGCCCTCATCCTGAGGTGCGAGCGGTGCGATCCTCGATGCACCGCTTCTTTCACCAATAGGGCGACGCTGTCACTC
>NZ_JBFUIP010000170.1:0-11549 GCF_056401815.1 Aminobacter sp. P4_D5
GTCGAGCCGCTCCTTCGCCTTCGAGACATCGATCCCTACAACGACAAAAGCAGCGTCCATCTTCTCCCATCCTTGCCTAATCGGGCTTCGCTTGCGGCCCTGGCGACTGTTCGGGGTCGATGGAACGGCGGACGAAGACCCAAGCTCTCCCACGGGCTTGGTGTCCCAAAGGAACTTCGGTCTCCCGTCCGCCACCGCACCGCTAACAATAGCAGATGCGGCAACGTTCAAGTTACAAGGGTAAGGGTGAGGGGCAATTTGTACCCTAGGAACGTACGCTATCGCTCAGCCCCCCAACCCCTCGAACAGCACCGTCGACAGGTAACGTTCGGCAAAGGACGGGATGATGACGACGATGTTTTTGCCTGCATTTTCCGGGCGCGAACCGACGATGACGGCGGCTTGAAGGGCGGCACCCGAGGAGATGCCGACCGGCACACCTTCGAGGCGGGCGACGAGACGAGCATTGGCCACCGCGTCCTCGTTGGAGACCTTGACGATCTCGTCATAGATCGTGGTGTCCAGCACCTTGGGCGCGAAACCGGCGCCGATGCCCTGGATCTTGTGCGGGCCGGGCTGGCCACCCGACAGAACAGGCGAACCTTCCGGCTCGACCGCCACGACATGGAGCGAAGGCTTGCGCTTCTTGATGACCTGGCCGACGCCGGTGATGGTGCCGCCCGTGCCGATGCCGGCAACGAAGATGTCGATCGAGCCTTGCGTGTCGTTCCAGATTTCTTCGGCGGTGGTCTCGCGATGGATCTCGGGGTTGGCGGGGTTTTCGAACTGCTGCGGGATGACAGCGTTCGGGATGGTCTGCGCCAGCTCCTCAGCCTTGGCGATGGAACCCTTCATGCCCTTGGCGCCTTCGGTCAGCACCAGTTCGGCGCCGAGCAACGCCAGCATCTTGCGGCGTTCGATCGACATCGTCTCGGGCATGGTCAGGATCAGCTTGTAGCCCTTGGCGGCGGCGGCGAAGGCAAGTGCGATGCCGGTATTGCCCGAGGTCGGCTCGATCAGCGTGCTCTTGCCCGGAGTGATGCGGCCGTCGGCCTCAAGTGCCTCGATCATGGCGACGCCGATGCGGTCCTTGACGCTGCCTATCGGATTGAAGAATTCGAGCTTGGCGATGAGGTTCGCCACCACCCCCTTTTCCCTGGCGAATTTGTCGAGCCTGACCAGAGGCGTGTCGCCGATGGTCTCGGTGATCGAGCCATAGACGCGACCGCGACCGGGCACACGCGTGGAGGTGACGGGCTTGTTCATCGATTTCGCTCCCGAAATAGGCCTGAGTTTTGAACTGCGAAGATAGGGTGTCGCAGGGCAAATTCCGAGTGGGTGCCGTGCTGATTAGGGGCAGTTCACGGAAACATGTTTCCGTGAACGCCAATTCAGGAGAATGAAATTCCAGCCAGCGCCGTTACTGGCGGACAGCAATCGCGGCCGCGGCACCGACCATGAAGCCGGCGGCGGTGCGGTTGAGAAGCTTGAGCGCGCGCGGCGTCTTGAGGAACCAGCGCGCCTTGGACGCCAACAGCAGGTAGGGCACCAGCACGATCAGCAGCACGGCGATGGTGATGGCAACGAGAATGCCATAGTCGGCAAGCGTCGGCGAATGCAGGTCGACCACCGTCGGGGTGATCGCCAGATAGAAAATCATCGTCTTGGGATTGCCCAAAGTCACGGTCAGCCCGGCGAGGAAGCTCGCCAGCAGGCCGCCCTTGCCCTTCTTTGCCTCGACGGTCTCGGGCGTGATGCCGCTGGTCCAGAAGTTCCAGGCGAGATAGACAAGGTAGGCAACACCGAGCCATTTGATCGCCAAAAACACCATGCCGAAGGACTGGGCGACAAAGGCAAGGCCAAGGACGACGGCGGTGAGATAGGTGAGATCGCCGACCACCAGCCCAAGCGACATGGCAAGCGAGGAGCGGAAGCCCGAGCCGAGCGCGCGTGCCACGAGTGCGGTTACCCCGGGACCCGGAATGGCGGCGGCAATCGCAAGCGCGCCGCTATAGGCGAGAAATCCTGTAAGGGTCATGTGATCTGCTCGGGGTGGGTTGGACGGCGTTGATATGGCACGAAAGCGGTTTCCTGGGAATGTCGCGGGGGTTGGGCCAGCGATCACATTTTCTCAGAAAATACCCCGCAGAGATCGACATTCGCCGCCCTCTGGTGTAGGCGCACGGTCCGATTGCGGCCCCGGCAGAAGCTCGAGGGTCGCCCATTCATGCAGAAAATCCAGGACTCAACGATGCGACCGGCTTTCGGCGGCATAGACTTCGGCACTTCCAACTCGACCGTCGGCGTGATCGAGAACGGCCGCCCGCGCCTCGTGGCGCTCGAGGGCGACAGCGTCACGCTGCCGTCTGCCATCTTCTTCAACTTCGAAGACAACCAGACCGCCCTTGGCCGCCACGCCATCGGCGAATACACCGACGGCGCCGAGGGCCGCCTGATGCGCGCGCTGAAGAGCGTGCTCGGTTCGTCGCTGGTGCATGAAAAGACCCGCATCAAGGCGCGCCAGATCGCCTTTACGGACATCATCGGCATGTTCGTCGGCCATCTCAAGGATCGGCTCGAAGGCCATGTTGGCGAGCCGGTCGAAAACGTCGTGCTCGGGCGCCCGGTGCAGTTCGTCGACGATAATCCCGAAGCCGACGCCGCAGCCCAGAGTGAGCTCGAAAAGGCGGCACGCGCGCAAGGCTTCAAGCACATCGACTTCCAGTTCGAGCCGATCGCCGCAGCACTCGATTACGAGCGCACGGTGACGCGCGAAGAGCTGGCGCTGATCGTCGACATGGGCGGCGGCACGTCGGACTTTTCCATCGTTCGCGTTTCACCCGAGCGTGCAGCATCCAGCGACCGCAAGGCCGACATCCTCGCCAATCGCGGCGTCCATATCGGCGGCACCGATTTCGACCGGCTGCTCAGCATCGCCCATGTCATGCCCGAGCTCGGCTATCTCACACCGACCAAGGACGGCAAGCGCAACCTGCCGGCGGGATACTTCATCGATCTCGCGACGTGGCAGCGCATCAACTTGCTCTACACGCCCAAGGCCAAGCTCGATTTGCGCCAGATCCGTTTCGAGGCGGCGCGCCCCGACCTCATCGATAGGCTGATCGAGGTGGTCGACCAGCGTTTCGGCCACGCTTTGGCGACCAAGGTCGAAAAGGCCAAGATCGAGCTGACCGACGCGGACCAGGCAACCATCGAAGTTGCGCTGCCGGGCACGCGCTTTGATGCGTCTCTGACCAGGCAGGGACTTGAAGACACCATTCGCAGCGCGGTCGAGCGCGTCACGGCGACCGTCGCCGACACGCTTGAAGAAGCGCAGGTGCAAGCCCAAGACATCACTGCCGTGTTCTTGACCGGCGGCTCGACCGCCATCCCGCTGGCGCGCCAGAGCATCCTGGCGCTCGTGCCCSGGGCCAAGATCGTCCAGGGCGACGCTTTCGGCAGCGTGGGCCTCGGCCTCGCGCTCGATGCGCAGCGGAAATTCGGCTAGGACAATCGAAGTACTACAGCGTCCTTTGCGCGTCCTGGTCGCACGGCGCTGTAGGTCTCAGGCGCCTGCTTTGTAAAAATCCTCGTCGAGGCGCTTTTCCAGTTCGACGAGGTCGGCGGGCACCGGCAAGCCTTGCGCCCGCAATTCGGCCAGCTTCTCGCGCAGGCGCTCGTGCAGTTCGTGTTCGTCTTCGGGCTGGTTGACCATTTCCTGCAAGAGGACCGCAATCTCGGCCTTGATCTGTTCGAATGCCATTGCATCCTCCTGAGTATGACTGGGCGATTATCTCACCTGAGCATGCGCGAGATCAACTGCGCCGTATAGTCGACCATCGGCACAATGCGCGCATAATTGAGCCTGGTCGGGCCGATGACGCCAAGCGCGCCGACAACGCGGGCATCCTTGTCGCGATAAGGGGCCACGACCAGCGACGAACCGGAAAGCGAGAACAGCCGGTTTTCCGAGCCGATGAAGATACGTACGCCCGAGCCTTCTTCGGCGAGGTCGAGAAGCTGGATCAACCCGTCCTGGGTTTCCATGTCCTCGAACAGATGCTTGAGCAGTTCGATGTCGGCCTGGGCGGTGACGTTTTCGAGCAAATTGGCGCGGCCGCGCACGATGAGCCGCGACGGCAGGCCGCTTTCGGCGCCGGCCCAGACGGCAAGGCCCTTTTCGACGAGATCCTGCGACAGCGTGTCGAGGGCTGCCTTGGTCTCGTCCTTGATGCGGGCGATCTCGATCCGGGCCTCGGCCAGGGTGCGGCCCCGGATATGGGCGTTGAGGAAGTTGGACGCCTCGTGCAGCTGGGAAACGGTGACACCGAGCGGCAGCTCGACGACACGGTTTTCGACATCGCCATTCTGCGACACCAGCACGGCCAGCGCCTTTGTCGGTTCGAGCTGGATGAACTCGATATGCTTGAGGGCGACCTCGTTCTTGGCGGCGAGCACCAGACCAGCGCCGCGCGACATGCCCGACAGCATCTGGCTCGCTTCGGTCAGCATATGCTCCAGCGAAGCACCCTCGCCCGATGCCTTGACCTGGGCCTCGATGGTGCGGCGCTCCTCGTCGGAGAGATCGCCGAGTTCCATGAAGGCGTCGACGAAAAAGCGCAGGCCCTTTTGCGTCGGCAAGCGGCCGGCGGAGATGTGCGGCGCATAGACGAGACCGAGATGCTCGAGATCGCTCATCACGTTGCGCACGGTTGCCGGCGACAGCGACGAAGGCAGCATGCGCGACAGATTGCGCGAACCGACAGGCTCGCCATCCCTGAGATAGGAATCGACGATGCGCCGGAAGATGTCGCGCGAGCGCACGTCGAGCGATTGCAGCGTGGGATCGGGTACCGCTTTGGTCATCTGCTTCATGGACTCCGTCTAAAATGATATAGACCGCACGGCTGCGAACACAACAGCTCCAGCAGCGGAACCGGTTTTCCTTTGCGCTGGTCCTGCCATGGAGCTACAAGCCGGCAACAATTTTCCGATTTCGCCAGAGAAAGTAGCCGTATGCGCCCCTCCAAACGCCAATTCGACGAAATGCGCGCCATCTCCTTCGAACGCAACGTGTCCAAGCACGCCGAAGGCTCATGCCTGGTGAAGTTCGGCGACACCCATGTCTTGTGCACGGCGAGCCTGGAAGAAAAGGTGCCGGGCTGGATGCGCAACTCCGGCAAGGGCTGGGTGACGGCCGAATACGGCATGCTGCCGCGCTCGACCGGCGAGCGCATGCGCCGCGAGGCTTCGGCCGGCAAGCAGGGCGGTCGCACCCAGGAAATCCAGCGGCTGATCGGCCGCAGCTTGCGCGCCGTGGTCGACATGGGCGCTCTCGGCGAGCGCCAGATCACCGTCGATTGCGACGTGATCCAGGCCGACGGCGGCACCCGCACGGCTTCGATCACCGGCGCCTGGATCGCGCTTCATGACTGCCTGCGCTGGATGGAAGCGCGGCAGATGGTCAGCGTCGAAAAGGTGCTGAAGGACCATATCGCTGCGATCTCGTGCGGCATCCATGACGGCCAGCCGGTCATCGACCTCGACTATGTCGAGGACTCCTCGGCCGGCACCGACGCCAATTTCGTCATGACCGGCAAGGGCGGCATCGTCGAGATCCAGGGCACCGCCGAGGGCGTGCCGTTCTCGGAAGAAGAATTCCTGGCGCTGATGAGCCTCGCCCGCAAGGGCATCACCCGGCTTGTCGACCTGCAAAAGATGGCGGTGGGCTGAGGCTCCCGATGAAGCCCTCGGCGATCCTTGAATCCGCGCTTTACGTCACCGACCTTGACGCCGCCGAGGCGTTCTACGGCGAGGTGATGGGGCTGGAGCAAATCGCCAAGGTGCCGGGGCGGCATGTGTTCTTCCGCTGTGGCCCCGGCGTGCTGTTGCTGTTCAACGCCGAGGCGACGCGCCAGCCGCCCAAGCCCGATGCCAGGCTGCCGGTGCCGCGGCATGGCACGTCAGGCCCAGGGCATCTGTGCTTTGCCGCGACGGCTGAAGAAGTCGAGCAATGGAAGACAAGGCTCGAAGGCGAAGGCGTCGCCATCGAAGCCGATTTTGAGTGGCCGAATGGTGGCCGTTCCATCTATTTCCGCGATCCGTCAGGCAATTCGCTTGAGATCGCCGAGCCGAAACTATGGGGCCTTTGATGCGCAAGCTTGCCGACAACGAGATCGTGATCGCCAGCCACAATGCCGGCAAGCTGCGCGAATTCGCCGACCTGATGGCGCCGTTCGGCATCGCTGCCAAATCGGCCAAGGAATACGGCCTGCCCGAACCCGACGAGACCGGCACGACCTTTGAGGAAAACGCCTACATCAAGGCGCTGGCGGCAGCGACCGCCACCGGACTGCCGGCGATGTCGGACGATTCCGGGTTGGTGGTCGACGCGCTCGACGGCGCGCCGGGCGTCTACACCGCCAACTGGGCCGAAAAGCCCGACGGCACGCGCGACTTCGCCATGGCGATGCAGCGCACAGAAGACGCCATGCAAGAGCGCGGCGCCAAGGCGACCGACCAGCGCACCGGTCGCTTCGTTGCCGTCATCTGCCTGGCCTGGCCGGATGGTCACGCCGAATATTTCCGTGGCGAGGCCGAGGGCAATCTCGTGTGGCCGCCGCGCGGCGAAAAGGGCTTTGGCTACGACCCGGTGTTTTTGCCTGAAGGCCTCGACAAGACCTTTGGCGAGATGAGTGCTGAGGAAAAGCACGGCTGGAAGCCCGGACAGGCCGATGCCCTGTCGCACCGGGCGCGTGCGTTCCAGAAGTTCGCCCGCGCCATGCTTGGTTCGGCCTGATGGGCGTTACGTCGCTCAGCCGCGACCCCGGCTTCGGCGTCTATGTGCACTGGCCGTTTTGCGCGGCCAAATGCCCTTACTGCGACTTCAACAGCCATGTCCGCCACCAGCCGGTGGACCAGGAACGTTTTGCCCGCGCCTTTGCCGCCGAACTCGCAACGATGCGAGCGCGCACCGGCCCGCGCGAGGTGACCAGCATTTTCCTGGGCGGCGGTACCCCGTCGCTGATGAAGCCCGAGACAGTGGGGGCGGTGCTCGATGCGATCGCCGCCAACTGGACGATATCAGGCAATGCCGAGATCACGCTCGAGGCCAACCCGTCTTCGGTCGAGGCCGAACGCTTTCGCGGCTATCGCGCCGCCGGCGTCAACCGGGTGTCGCTCGGCGTGCAGGCACTGAACGATGCCGATTTGCGTTTCCTTGGCCGGCTGCACAATGTGCCGGAAGCGATTCATGCTATCGGGCTCGCGCGCGAGATCTTTCCGCGYCTGTCATTCGACCTGATCTATGCGCGGCCGGGCCAGAAGCCCGATGCCTGGGCGAAAGAGCTTGAACAGGCGATCAGCTACGCCGTCGACCATCTGTCGCTGTACCAACTGACGATCGAGGAAGGCACGCGCTTCTTCCAACTCTACAATGCCGGCAAGTTCGAGATCCCCGACGGCGAGCATGCCGCTGAGCTGTATTCGATCACGCAAGAGGTGACGGCGGCGCACGGACTGCCGGCCTACGAGATTTCCAACCACGCCAGACCAGGTGCTGAGAGCCGGCACAATCTGACCTACTGGCGCTACGGCGAATATGTCGGTGTCGGCCCCGGCGCGCATGGCCGTTTCCTCGAAAACAACACCCGCATGGTGACGATCGCTGAGAAGTTGCCCGAACGCTGGGCCGAGCTGGTCGAAGAGCGTGGTCACGGCATCACCGGTGGCGAGATCCTCAACCGCTCGGAAGAGGCCGACGAGTTCCTGCTGATGGGCCTGAGGCTCGTCGAGGGCATTGACCTCGCGCGCTACGAAGTGCTGTCGGGCAAGTCGCTGTCTTCGGCGCGGCTGTCTATCCTACAGGACGAAGGCCTGGTGGCGCCGATCGGCAATTCGCGCCTGCGCGCCACACCCCAAGGCATGATCGTGCTCGACGCCGTCGTTGCCGATCTTGCGCGGTAACGATCAGCTTTTCCGCTTCAGCGCAAATACGTTCGTGCCCTCGACGTCGTCTTCGATGCGTTGCCAGCCCATGCCTTCGTAGTAGGCGCTCAGGTGTGGCTTGGCGCAGAGATAGACGGTCTCGAAGCCCTGCTTGAACGCGGCCTCGGCCCCTGCCCGCGCAAGTGCGGTGCCGAGGCCCGATTTGCGTGCCGCTTCATCGACCCACAACGCAGCTACCCATGGCGAATATTGCGGGCGCGATTCAAGATCGTTGTCGATCAGATGGGCGGTGCCGAGGAAGGCGTCGCCGTCGTGGGCGACGAGCGCCAAGGGCAGTCCCGAAGAGGAAAAATTCTCGTTCACCAGTTCCTGGATGAAGTCGAGTTGGTGGCCGTCGTCGCGCCACCATGCATTCCAGATGCGATCAGCAACCGTTTCGGCAAATTCCGGCCTGTCGCGAAGATCGGAGATCGAAAATTTGTGGTCCATGTCGTTCGTCATCATGCGGACTGCTGTGCTTTCGACTTTCGGAAAGTCGGCGATTGAAAAGACTGAGGTAAACGTCCATTCAAAAGCCCACAACTCCATTTCACGGAGCCAGACATGAATTCCGCCGTCGCATACTGGCAGTTCTGGGCCGTACTTTCGGCCATCTTCGCGGCCCTGACGGCAATCTTCGCCAAGGTCGGCATCGAAAACATCAATTCCGATTTCGCCACACTGATCCGGACGGTGGTGATCCTTTTGGTGCTGGGCGCGATCATCACGGCGACCGGGCAGTTCCAGCCGCTCGGTGAGATTTCGCGCAAGACCTATGTGTTTTTGGTGCTGTCGGGGCTTGCCACGGGGGCATCGTGGCTATGCTACTTCCGCGCGCTGAAACTCGGCAACGCGGCGCAGGTGGCGCCGATCGACAAGCTAAGCGTCGTTCTTGTCGCGGTGTTTGGCGTTATCTTCCTTGGCGAGCGACTTAGCACGGCGAACTGGCTCGGCGTCGCGCTGATCGCGGCGGGAGCGGTTCTGGTCGCCTACAAGGCGTGAGGGCGGTGCCGCTTTGGTGGCTGCGTCAAGGCGGGAGATGAAGGCGTCGAAGCGATGGGACATGGCCAATACTATTGCCTCTGTTACGAATCTCTGTGTTCCGATCCGCGGCGGCGATTTGTTTCCCGCACTGTGGCAAAGCCAAGGCAAAAGCGATCACATCCTTTTGCAAGTGCCTCAGTGCCATGCCAATGAAGGGCTAGAGCCGTGCCATTCCGCTTGAAGCGGAATGGGGCTCTATTTTCTTGTTGGAGCATGATCTTATCCGAAAACCGGTTCCCACTTTTCGGGATCATGCTCTAGAAGCGAGGCGGCGTGCAGAACAACGAAAACAAGCGGGTCTATGTCATCGGCCAGACCGAGATCGCGGCACGGCCGCTGACGCCCGCGCTCTATCTGGTGGCGACGCCGATCGGCAATCTCGGCGACATCACGCTGCGCGCGCTCGAAACGTTGGCTGGGGCCGATCATGTGGCCTGCGAGGATACGCGGGTGACACGCGTTTTGCTCGACCGCTACGGCATCCGCCAGCGGCCGACCGCCTATCATGAGCACAACGCCAGCGAGGCCGGGCCGCGGCTGATCGAAGCGTTGGAGAACGGCCGCAGCGTGGCGCTGGTTTCGGACGCCGGCACACCGCTGGTTTCCGATCCGGGGTTCAGGCTGGTCGGGCAGGCACAGGAGCGCGGCATCCGCGTCGTGCCGATCCCCGGCGCTTCGGCAGTGCTGGCAGCGCTGACCGCCTCGGGCCTGCCTTCGGACGCGTTTTTCTTCGCCGGCTTCCTGCCCGTGAAGGACGGGCAGAAGCGGACGCGGCTGGAAGAGGTCAAGGCAGTACCCGGAACGCTGATCTTCTTCGAATCGCCTCGCCGGTTGGCCGACACCCTCGCCGCCATGGCCGATGTGCTGGGCACACGCCAGGCGGCGATCGGACGCGAACTTACCAAGGCCTTCGAGGAAATCCGCACCGGCACCTTGGCCGAACTGGCCGCGCACTATGCCGAAGCCGATACGCCCAAGGGCGAGGTGGTCATCTGCGTGGGGCCGCCCGAGGAGCGGACCGAGACGGCCGACGATGTCGACAAGCTTTTGTTGTCGCTGGCCAAGGAGATGCCGGCATCGAAGGCGGCAGCGGAAGCTGCGCGCATGACTGGCGGGCAGAAATCAGCGCTTTACCGCCGCCTGCTTGAGCTGCGCGAAGGGTCKGATGACTGAGCGCCTTACCCGCCAGCAAGCACATCGCCTGGGACATCGCGGCGAGTGGCTGGCGGCATTGGCACTGATGCTCAAGGGCTACCGGATCGTTGCCCGGCGCTACAAGACCAAGCTCGGCGAGATAGACCTGATCGCCCGGCGCGGCGACCTTGTGCTGATCGTCGAGGTGAAGGCGCGGCGCACGCTGATCGAGGCGATGGAGGCGGTCGCCTACGGTTCGGAGCGGCGCATCGAAGGCGCCGCCGATCTGTGGCTCGCCCGCCAGCCGGACTATGGCCGGCTTTCGGTGCGCTTCGACATGGTAGCGGTGCTGCCAAGGCGCTGGCCGGTGCATGTCGAAAACGCGTTTTACGGGCGGAATTGAGCGCGGGCCTTTACCCGGTCGACCAATGCACTTAACAGCGCTCGCACGGCCTGCCGCGACGCAGGCGATCATTTTTCGTCCCAACGGACGTCTGAATTACTGGAGAGTGCAATGACCCTTCCTGACCGCCTGAGCAATGACCCGCGCAGTCCGTTTTTCAACGCCGAGGCGCTGCAGGCAGGCGTCGGCATCCTGTTCAACGGCAAAGAGCGCCAGGACGTCAGCGAGTACTGCGTCAGCGAAGGCTGGGTCCGCGTGCCGGCCGGCAAGTCCAAGGATCGCTTCGGCGAGCCGATCACCATCAAGCTCAAAGGCACTGTCGAGGCTTTCCCGAAGCCTTGAACCGTCGGGCTGCGTAGGCCGGAATTGGCGGATTAGCCGGTGATGTCGAAGCCGGCAGGCAGGTTTTCCGGGTTCGCCGGTTCCGAGACGACGCTGGATACCACCGCCCCGCGCGGACCTTCCCACAACAGCTCCAGCATCGACGCGGCCGCCGCGTCGGAACCTACGACCAGTGCCGTCACCGACCCGTCGCGCTCGTTGCGCACCCAGCCGCGCAGGCCCAGCTTTTCGGCCTGGCGCTTGGTCCAGATGCGGAAGCTGACGCCTTGGACGCGGCCTGAGATGCGGGCACGCACGGCGTGGGACGTGTCGTTCATTGAGGCCTCCAAATCGCGTGCCAACAGGTCGGCCAGCTTGCGCCGCCCCTCATCCGCCTGCCGGCACCTTCTCCCCGTGAACGGGGAGAGCGACTGTCTTGGCGGTCAAGCGGTTTGCCATGGTTTTTGGTCCCGGATCATGGCGTTGAGGATGGTGAGGAGCTTGCGCATTGTCGCGACGATGGCGACGATCTTGGGCTTGCCGGCGGCAACGAGCCTGTCGCGGAAGGCCTTGAGGACAGGGTTGTGACGTGCGGCGACAAGGGCTGCCATGAACAGTGCGGCGCGGACGCGCGTCCTGCCGCCGCCGATGAAGCTCTTGC
>NZ_JBFUIP010000171.1:0-11526 GCF_056401815.1 Aminobacter sp. P4_D5
GGCCATCCCGACGACCGGCTGGTGGCGCTCGCACTGGAGGAGCTGCGCTTCTTCACCCGTGAAGTGCGCATTCTCGGTGTTTACGAGGCCAACGAGTTCCGCGGCACGCAAAACAACGGCGACGCTTAAGAGTGCGCTCGGTTCCGGCGTACCCGCCGGAACCGCTTCTACAGGCGTTTCTCGAACCAGTGGTCGGCGTAGGGATTGTCGTTGAAGCGGCCGACTTCCCTGTACCCTTCACGCCTGTAGAGAGACTGCGCCTCCTTGAGCGCGCGGTTGGTGTCGAGGCATACGGTCTTTGCGCCGAAACCCGGCGCCATCGCCTCAAGCTTGTGCAGAATGCGGCGGGCAACGCCGAGCCCGCGCGCCGAGGGTGCGACCCACATCCGCTTGATCTCGGCTGTGGTGGCATCGACCATGCGTAGCGCCGCGCACCCAACGGGGCTTCCGTCGAGGCGGGCGATCACGAAACTGCCACGTGGAGCGACGAATTCGTCCTCCGTGGTCGTGTTTCCCCTGGACTGGTCGAATCCGTTTTCGAAACGCGCGGCGAGTTCGTCGAAATAGTGAGCCAGGCATTGCCGTGCTTCGGCGGTGTTGGGGGGCTCCTCATCGACCGTGATCGATGCTGCGGCAAGCAGGCGCTCGACCTCTGCCGTCGCGGCGACCAGGCGATCTCGCGCCGTCTCCGAAAGCGGCTCAAGAATGGAGTTCGCCAGGTCGTCCGACAGGGCGTCGTAGGCTGCGTGCTCGGCGAGGCCTTTGTCGGTCAGCGTCGCGTGGCGGCTGCGGGCGTCGCCGTCGAGCTTGCCGACTAAGACGAGGCCCTGTGCCTCAAGCGAACGCAGCATGCGGCTGAGGTAGCCTGAATCCAGCCCAAGCCGGGAGCGGAGGGCGCCAAGCCCCGCGCCGTCGGGTCCGATTTCGAAAATGAGCCGAGCCTCGCCGAGYGGGCGCCCGCGTCTGAGATAACTGTCTTCCAGAACACCTATTCGGCGGGTCACAGCGCGGTTGAAACTGCGCATCTGGGCGATTTGCAGAGATTTGTCCATTGCCTGACTATAGTCAGGGATCTGCGGAAGGCAAGATTTATCGGACTTTGGTCAGGTATCGTCAGTCGTTTTCCGCCCAGGTGCGGATGAGCTGATGGGCGATGGCATGGCTCGGCGGCACCCTGAGTTCGCGCGCGTGCGTGCCGTTGAGCATCTGAAGGACTTCCGCGCGGGAGAACCATCGGCAGTCTTCCAGCTCGTCGGAATCGGCCGAGATGTCTTCGTTGAGCGCCTCGCCGTAGCAGCCGATCATCAGCGAGTAGGGGAACGGCCAGGGCTGGCTCGAGTGGTAGACGACACGGCCAAGGCGGATGCCCGATTCCTCGAGTGTTTCGCGCCGCACGGCGGCTTCGATGGTTTCGCCCGGCTCGATGAAGCCGGCGAGCGCCGAATAAACGCCCGGCGCGAAATGGCGGCCTCGCCCCATCAGGCACTTGTCGCCGGAGACCGTCAGCATGATGGCCACCGGGTCGGTGCGCGGAAAATGTTCAGTGCCACAAGCCGTGCACAGCCGCTTGTATCCGCCGGCGCGCATGTCGGTTGGCGCGCCGCAGCGGCCGCAGAAACGATGGCTGGCGTGCCAGGCGAGCAGGGCCGCCCCTTGCGCCAGTGCGCCCAGCCCGGCGTTGTCGACAATGCCCTGCGCCAGGATCGAACGGAAGTCGATGGCTTTCAGATGGTCGGGCAGGCTTTCCGGCTCGACGGTAACAGGCACCGCGAGTGTGGCTGCGCCATCGGTTCGGCCAAGCAGGATCGCGTCGCTGGTTTGCGCGCCGAGCGCTTGCACCGCCGCGAGGTTGAAATAAGGGTTGGCCGGACCATTGGTGAAGTCCAGGACCAGTCGTCCGGAGGCGATCAGCAGCATCCGGGCGTCGGGTTCGGCCAGCGCCAATTTGGCGGAGTCGTCGCTGCGCTTTTCCGATTGGCGGTCGATGATGTTTCCCGCGAAGCCAAGGAAATGGCTGGCTTCACGCGTCGGTGCGTTAAACAGGCTGAAAGGCATCTGAAACTCGGTCTGGATTGGTGCCCGCTTTATAGAGCGGTCTTGATGCGCTCGGCAAACCGGTGGAGGTCGTCGCGGCGATAAGGCTCGCGCACACCGTGGCCCCAGACCGGGCCGGGCCAGCCGGGATCGCCCTCGGAGCGGGCGACGACGTGGAAATGCAGCTGGCGCACGATGTTGCCGAGCGCGCCGCTGTTGATCTTGCCGCATCCAGTCGTGCGCTTCAGCGCATGCGCCACCATGTTGCTCTCAAACGTCAGCATCGCCTGGTCGAGCGGGGTCAGGTCATGGATTTCCTCGACGCCAGGGCGCTGTGGCACCAGCACCAGCCAGGGCCAGCGCTGGTCGTTCATCACGCGCAATTCGCAAAGGCCGAGCCACATCAGCGGTTCGCTGTCGGCGTCGAGACGCGAATCGAGCGTAAACCCAGCCTTGAGGCCCGACATCATTTGCGTTTCCTTTGTTCAGGCGAAGGCTAGAGCCTGCCTGCGGCGCCTGCAAGCGAATCATTGAAAAAGGCCAGGTCGCAACTTGCCCGACCGAGCAGTGGCAAGCGCCGGCCTCGCGCCGATATGTTATGCGTGGAATTCCAGCGGAGATGCGCAATGTTTGCCGGTCAAATTGCCCTGGTTCTCTCAGCTGCCTTTGCGGGTGCCGCATTCTACATCAATTTCGCCGAACAGCCCGCACGGCTTGGCCTCRACGACAAAAATCTGCTCGCGCAGTGGAAGCCCAGCTATGCCGCCGGCTTCACCATGCAGGCAAGCCTTGCGGTCGTCTCGGGCGTTCTTGGCCTGCTCGCCGCGTGGCTGACCGCGGATTGGCGATGGGTTGTCGGCGCGCTGCTCATGCTCGCTAACTGGCCCTACACGATACTCGCCATCATGCCGACCAACAAAAAGATCGAAGCGATTCCCAACGATGAAGGCGGCACGGTATCCCGGACATTGATCATGCGCTGGGGGACGCTGCACGCGGTGCGCACCGGGCTGGGATGCGCCGCCACGCTTGCCTATCTCTGGGCGCTCAATTCCCAGGGCATCTGATCGCGGTTGGGGGCAGCTCATCCTTGGCTCTTGCAATTGGTCCGGCAATTGCCGATATGGAGGTTGGGAGGTTGGTGGTGGACGATCCACTCGCCAACCGGGTCAGGTCCGGAAGGAAGCAGCCCTAACGAGCCCGGAACGGGTCATTGTTCCAGCCTCCCGCCTCTTCGCCCTTCTCCGCGTCATTGACGGCGTTGCGCCGTGCGGGCGAAACTCGTTTCGCGGAATCGGCCCTGTGCGGTCGAGGCAGGGGCGCCAATACGAACGGGCGACGGGGCGAATGAGCGAAGCCGGACAGACCGAAAAGAGCAAGGACGGCGCTTACCGCGTTCTCGCGCGTAAATACCGCCCTGCGGATTTCTCAGCACTCGTCGGCCAGGAGCCGATGGTCCAGACGCTGACCAACGCGTTTTCCTCCGGCCGCATCGCCCAAGCCTGGATGCTGACCGGCGTTCGCGGTGTCGGCAAGACTACCACTGCCCGCATTCTCGCCCGCGCCCTCAACTACAAGACAGCTGACATCGACCGCCCGTCGGTCGACCTCACAGTGCTTGGCGAGCATTGCCAGGCGATCATGGAAGGCCGCCATGTCGACGTTATTGAGATGGACGCGGCGTCCCACACCGGCATCGACGACATCAGGGACATCATCGACCGCGTGCGTTATGCGCCCGTTTCGGCGCGCTACAAGGTCTACATCATCGACGAGGTGCACATGCTCTCGACGCAGGCCTTCAACGGCCTGCTGAAGACGCTTGAAGAGCCGCCTCCGCATGTGAAGTTCATCTTCGCCACCACCGAAATTCGCAAAGTGCCGATCACGGTCCTGTCGCGCTGCCAGCGCTTCGACCTGCGCCGCATCGATGCCGGCAAGCTTGTCGGCCACCTCCGCAACATTTCGGCGCAGGAAGGCATATCGGTCGAAGACGACGCACTGGCCATGGTCGCGCGTGCAGCCGAAGGGTCAGCGCGCGATTCGCTGTCGATTCTCGACCAGGCCATCGCCCATGGCGGCGGCAAGGTGACCACCGAAGCGGTGCGCGCCATGCTCGGCCTTGCCGACCGGGCGCGTGTCGTCGACCTGTTCGAAAACATCATGAAGGGCGACATCGCCGCCGCCCTTGGCGAACTGCGTGAACAGTATGACACCGGCGCCGATCCTGTAGCGGTGCTCAACGACCTTGCCGAGTTCACCCATCTGGTGACCCGCCTGCGCTTCGTGCCGTCGGCGGCCGACGACGCCTCGCTGTCGGAAGACGAGCGCAAGCGCGGCGTGGAATTTGCCCAGACCTTGTCGATTCGGGTGCTGTCGCGCGCCTGGCAGATGCTGCTCAAGGGCATTCCCGAAGTGCAGTCGTCCAACCGCCCGGTCAGCGCCGCCGAAATGGTGCTGATCCGGCTTGCCCATGCCGCCGACCTGCCGACGCTCGACGAGGCACTGAAATCGCTGGGCGATGCGTCGTTGCAGCCAGCACCTGGCCCCCGCAGCGGTGGTGCGGCTCCCGGCACAAGCAATGGCGGACCCGGCGCTTCGGCCGTGTCGCAGGCTCGCATGCCGGTCAGCAATGGCGGCGGCCAGGCGATGCGCCTGGTTGAAAGCGCGCCAGCGCCCACGGCCTTTGTCGCGCCAACGCCCGCGCCCGAACCGGTTGTCGATGCCGTGCCGGTGCGGTCGATTGCCGATCTGGCTGGCCTTGCTGAAGCCAATCGTGAAATGGCCTTCAAGGTGCTGATCAGGCGCGTCATGCGTCCAGTCCGTATCGAGCCCGGCCATATCGAGGTCAGCCTCACAGCGGACGCGCCGCGGACATTTCTCAACGACCTGACGATCAGGCTGAAGGCCTGGACCGGTCGGCACTGGATGGTGTCGCTATCGCGCGAGGAGGGCGGGCCAACGCTCGCCGAGATCGAGGCGAACAAGCGCGAGGTCGCCCTGACCGACGCGCGCGCCGACCCCACGGTGGCGGCGATATTGTCGCGCTTTCCCGGTGCGAAAATCATCGACGTGCGTCTTCCCACTGCGCCTGATGCACCCGATATCGACACAGACATCGAGTTGCCGCCCGACCCGGGCGTGGACAATGACGATGACGATCCGTTCTGAGACGAAAGGAACAAGACGATGAAAGATTTGCTGGGCCTGATGAGCAAGGCGAAGGAAATGCAGGCCAAAATGCAGGCCATGCAGGAAGAGGTCGCCCTGATCGAAGCCACCGGCCAGTCCGGCGGCGGCATGGTTGTCGTCACGCTTTCGGGCAAGTCGGAAATGAAGTCGCTGAAGATCGACCCATCGCTGCTCAAGGAAGGTGAAGGCGAGATCCTCGAGGACCTGATCGTTGCCGCCCACAACGACGCCAAGGCCAAGGTCGAGGCGACGATGCAGGAAAAGACCAAGGCACTGACCGCCGGCCTGCCGATCCCGCCCGGCATGAAGCTGCCGTTCTGAGGCAGAGCGAATAGGGAATGGTGAGTAGGGAATAGTGTCGCGGCGCTTGATATTCAGGCGCTTACACTACTCGCTACTCACTCAAACTTCGTCACCACGCTGATCCCCAGTCCTTCGAACCTGTCCATCGCCATCAGCGCGGCGGGCGCTTCCTCAAGGCTGAGATGCTTGCCGACAAGCTTTTGCGGCCTGAGCTTGCCCGCCTCGATCATCTCCATCATCGCCTGGTAGCGGAACGCCTGCATGCCGTGACTGCCGAGGATTTCGAGCTCGTGGGCGATCACCTTGTCCATCGGGATTTTCGGGTGGTGGTGATCGCCGAGCATGAGGCCGACCTGGACATGGCGGCCGCGCCGGCGAAGATTGGCGATCGAGTTGAAGCAGGTGGTGGGGTGGCCAAGCGCGTCGAGCGACAAATGCGCGCCGCCCTTGGTGATCTCCCTGACCGCGCCAACAACGTCGCTCGTGCTTGACGCATTGATCGTCGCCAACGCCCCGACCTGCCTGGCGAACTCCAGCTTGTCGTCGGCAAGGTCGATGCCAATGACATTGGCGCCTGCGGCGGAGGCGATCATGATCGCCGACAGGCCGACGCCGCCGCAGCCGTGCACGGCGACCCATTCGCCCGGCTTGACGCGACCCTGGTCGACCACTGCGCGGAACGAGGTGACGAAGCGGCAGCCGAGGCTCGCTGCCGTCGCGAAATCGAGCGTTTCAGGCAGGCGCACCAGATTGGTGTCAGCGAAATCGACAGCGACATACTCTGCGAACGAGCCCCAGGCGGTGAAGCCCGGCTGGAACTGGTGTTCGCAGACCTGGTGGTTGCCCGAATTGCACTCGAAACAGTGCCCGCAACCGCCGACGAAGGGTATGGTGACGCGATCGCCGATCTTCCACTGCGTGACCTGATTGCCGAGTGCCGCGATCGTGCCGGCAAGTTCATGGCCTGGCACATGTGGAAGCACGATATCCGCGTCGTGTCCCATCCAGCCGTGCCAGTCGCTGCGGCACAGCCCCGTGGCCTCGACCTTGATCACCACGCCTGTCGGCGAGGGCGTCGGATCGGCAACATTTTGCACTCTCAGCGGCTGGCCGAACTGCTCGAACAAGACGGCTTTCACGGTTTTTTCCCTCCGCTCTTCAGGCGGCTCGCCCGGTCGGTTCCATTGGCTGTGGTTCGAGCATAGCGGCCGCACGTTGCGCAGGCGAGCCCGGCAAGGAGCCGCTTTTCGACCTGTGGCCATCATTTTGCCCGAAACTGGTCCATGCTGGCCCCTATTACGGGGACGTGGCGGGCATAGAGAGAGGGGGCGATTTTGGTCGCCAAAAGATGGAAGATGCCGATTTTGATCGGCGTCGTCGCATCCCCGTTCGTCGTGTCCGGTTGCACCACCAGCAAAATGGCCGACGGGGTCACCACCAGTTCTGTCCGCTCGGGATCCTACGCCTACACGGCGAAGGACAAGGAATGCTTGGCCCGCGCGATGTTCTTCGAATCGAACCGCTCCAGTCGCGACGGCCTTGTGGCTGTCGGCAGTGTTGTCATGAATCGGCTCAAATCGGGTGAATATGCCAACACGGTTTGCGGCGTGGTCGGCCAGAAGGGCCAGTTCGCGCCCGGCGTTTTGTCCAGGCGCATGGATTCGGCAGCGCTGCCCGATGTGCAGGCGGCAGCCGAAGCGGTGCTCAAGGGCGAGCGCCATCCGAAGGTGAAGGAAGAGGTCATGTTCTTCCACACGGCAGGGCTGAAATTCCCCTACAAGAACATGCATTACACCACCGTTGCCGGCGGCAATGCCTTCTATGAAAAGCGCGGCCGGCACCGCCTGCCAGCAGTTGCGGAGCCGGAAACGATGGTGGCGTCCGCCGACCAGCCGATATTGCCTGGCGTCGACGATTCGGCGCCTGCAACTGTCGCTTCCGCTGGTTCCGATGCGGCGCTGGCGAGTGCCATGTCGTTCCAGGCCAGCCCCAAGCAAGCCGATGCTGTCGGCGCGCTGATCGCCAGCCAGGACCGGCCGATGAACGACTAGGCAATAGCGGGCGGACCTGGTGTCCGCCCTTCACTATTCGCTACTCACCGTCAGCTACTCGCTCTATATCGCTTCCATGTCGAAGCGAATCGCCGGTCCCGAGATCGAACGTCTGGTTCAGCTCCTGGCCAAGGTGCCCGGGCTTGGGCCGCGCTCGGCCCGCCGCGCAGCCCTTCATCTCATCAAGAAGAAAGAGCAGCTGCTCGCCCCGCTGGCCGCCGCCATGGGCGAAGCGGTCGACAAGGTGCGGGTGTGCTCGACCTGCGGTAATGTCGATACGTCGGACCCTTGCATGATCTGCACCGATCCGCGCCGCGATTCGACCACCATCATCGTCGTCGAGGACGTGTCCGATCTCTGGGCGCTGGAGCGGGCAGGGGCGATGAACGCGCGTTTCCACGTGCTGGGTGGCACGCTGTCGCCGCTCGATGGCATTGGCCCGGATCAACTCACCATCAAGCAGCTGGTGACCCGTATCGCCGAGGGCGGTGTCGGCGAGGTCATTCTTGCGGTCAACGCAACCGTCGAGGGCCAGACCACGGCGCACTACCTCACCGACCAGCTTTCAGGCTTCGACGTCAAGATCACGCGGCTCGCCCATGGCGTGCCGGTTGGCGGCGAGCTCGATTATCTCGACGAGGGAACGCTGTCCGCCGCACTCAAGTCGCGGACCGTCTTTTGACGCAATTGCCCGGCAGGGAGGGTGGATGAAACGTCTTCTTGCTGCTTTTTCGTTCCTTCCCACCCCCCTCTGGCCTGCCGGCCATCTCCCCCTCAAGGGGGGAGATCATTCGCATCCGCGACGGCCCTCGCCCTGTGACGTTGGGGGGCGGCGAGGCGGCAATGAAGGCCTGATCTCCCCCCTTGAGGGGGAGATGGCCGGCAGGCCAGAGGGGGGTGCGAAGAAGCGATACCTCGGCAATTTGGCAGCTGCATTTCTTTTCGCGTTGACGGCGCTGCCTCTCATCACCCCCGCCTCCGCTGCAAAGATCGACGACCAGTTCCAGGCCTGGCTTGCCAAGGACCTGTGGCCGGAGGCCAAGGCCAAGGGCATTTCCAAGGCCACGTTCGATGCGGCTTTTTCAGGCGTTTCGCCCAACTTGAAGCTGCCCGACCTTGTTTTGCGGGGTGAAAAGCCCAAGACGCCCAAGAAGCAGCACCAGGCCGAATTCGGCTCGCCCGGCAATTATTTTCCCGAAAAGACCCTCGGTGCCGTCACCGCAGGCGGGCGTACGCGTGCCAGTGCAAATGCCAAGACGCTGGCCGCGATCGAAAAACGCTTCGGCGTGCCGGGTGGAGTGGTGCTCGCCATCTGGGGTCGCGAATCCGGCTTCGGCGCCGCCAAGATGCCATACGACGCCTTCGAGGTGCTGGGCACCAAGGCCTTCCTGGCAACCCGCAAGGACATGTTCCGCAAGGAGCTGCTCGCCGGGCTCGAGATGGTCGAGCGTGGGCTGGTCAGCCGCAAGGACATGCGCTCGTCCTGGGCCGGTGCTCTGGGGCAGCCGCAGTTCCTGCCGACATCATTCCTTCAACATGCCGTCGATTTCGACGGCGACGGCCGCGCCGACATCTGGAACTCGACGCCCGATACGCTGGCTTCCATCGCCAATTATCTCGTCCATTATGGCTGGGTGAAGGGGCGCGGCTGGGGTTTTGAGGTGACGTTGCCCGACAATGTCACCTGCGCGCTCGAAGGCCCCGACAAGGGCAAGAAGACCGCCGATTGGGCGGCGATGGGCATTGCCCGTGTCGGCGGCAAGCCGTTTCCGGCCAGCGAAGCGCGCGCCGAAGGTTTCCTTATGATGCCGGCGGGGCGCAACGGCCCGGCCTTCATCGTCACGCCCAACTTCTACGTGCTCAAGGAGTATAACGAGAGCGACGTCTACGCGCTGTTCATCGGCCACGGTGCCGACCGCATCGCCAGCGGCGACAAGCGTTTCGTAKGTAGCTGGGGCAAGGTCGACGGGCTCTATCGCTCCGACATCGCCGACATGCAGCGCGGGCTGGAAAAGCTCGGCTACGACGTCGGTGGCTCCGACGGCCTGCCCGGTTTCAAGACCCGCCGTTCGATCGGCGATTGGCAGTCCAAGAACGGCCGTGCCGCCACGTGCTTTCCGGACAAGGGGATCGTCGAGGCGATGCGCTGACATCACCTTCCCCCCTTGTGGGAGAAGGGAAGGGCGCGAGGCTACGCCGCCTTCGACAGCCCAGCGCCGACTTCGGCCAAGATCTCGTAGGAGCGCTTGCGCGCCGTATGATCGTAGACCTGTGCCGTCACCATCAGCTCGTCGGCGCCGGTGCGTGCGACAAAGGCTTCGACGCCGCGTTGCACCGCTTCTGGCGAACCGACGACCGCGCAGGCGAGTGTCTGCGACAGCATCTGGCGAGCGACCGGATCGAGCTCGCGCTCGTAGCCTTCGACAGGTGCCGGCAGCTTGCCCGGCCGGCCGCTGCGCAGGTTGACGAAGGCCTGCTGCACCGAGGTGAACAACTGCTTGGCTTCCGCGTCGCTATCGGCGGCAACGACATTGATGCCGGCCATGACGTAAGGCTTTGCCAGACGCTCGGAGGGCTGGAAGCGCGAGCGGTAGATTTCGAGCGCATGGTCGAGCTCGGCCGGGGCGAAATGCGAGGCGAATGCGTAGGGTAGGCCGAGCATGGCTGCGAGTTGGGCGCCGTAAAGGCTGGAGCCGAGCACCCAGACCTCGACCTGCTCGCCTTCGCCGGGCACAGCGCGGATGCGCTGCTCCGGTGTCGCCGGCTCGAAATAGCCCATCAGCTCGACCACATCTTGCGGGAAGTTGTCGACGCCGGCTTCGAGATTGCGGCGCAGGGCACGCGCGGTCAGCATGTCGGTGCCCGGCGCCCGGCCGATGCCAAGATCGATGCGGCCTGGATGCAGGGCGGCCAGCGTGCCGAATTGCTCGGCGATGATCAGCGGAGCATGATTGGGCAACATGATGCCGCCTGCGCCGACGCGGATGGTGCTGGTGCCGGCCGCAACGTGGGCGATGACCACGGAGGTCGCGGCACTGGCGATACCCGCCATGTTGTGGTGTTCGGCCAGCCAGTAGCGGTGAAAGCCCAGCTTCTCGGCGTGGCGGGCAAGGTCGAGCGTATTTCGCAGCGATTGGCCAGCAGTACTGCCTTCGGTGACCGGGGACAGATCGAGCACGGACAGGGTGGTCATGGCTTCTCCTGGAAGATTTTTTCGCGCGCGAGCGCGCTGAAGGCATCCACATCTGGGATGTCGATGTGGAACTCATTGGTGATGACTTCGGCCAACTCAGCTGCGTCAGCGAGTTCGCGACGCTCAATGCGGCCGTCGGCGAGGTAGTGCGACAGACGGTTGTTGGCGAGCGTAAGCCGGCCCTCGGGCAAAGCGCGCGCGCCCATCAGGTTGATGCGGAAATGCGAGGCCGGATTGGTCGACAGGAAATAGTTCGTGACGGCGTAGTCGATTGGATACTGTTCCTGCAGGTCGAAACGGTAGAGCGTGCGCCATTCGCCTCCGGTGTTCGCCTGGGTGCGGAAATGGCCGTCGGTTTCGATGATGCGGAAGGTTTCGTGCGGCGTTGCCTGTTCGAGCCCTGGCTGAAACAGCAGTGGCGCGGTCTGCGTCAGTCCGCCAAAGCCGACATCGGCCAGCCATGTCTGCCCGTTCAGTTCGACCCTGAGCAGCATGTGGCCGCGCATCGTGATGGCGTCCTCCGACTGGCCCCACAAAACGCGGGCGGTAAGGCCCGATACGCTGAAGCCAAGCGCTTGAAGCGCCGCCATGAAAAGCAGGTTGTGCTCGAAGCAATAGCCGCCGCGCCGGCTTGCCACCAGCTTGCGCCGCACCGCCGCCGTGTCGAGATAGACCGGGCGGAACAGGAAAGGGTCCAGATTCTCGAATGGGATCGTTTGTGGATGCAGCAGATGCAGCGCGCGCAGAACCTCA
>NZ_JBFUIP010000172.1:0-11525 GCF_056401815.1 Aminobacter sp. P4_D5
GACGACGTCGATCTGGGCGACGATGACGACGACACCTTCCTTGCCGAGGAAGAAGAAGACGATGACGACGTCTCCGACATGATCGGCGTCGGCGACGACGACGACGAGATCTGACACGCCCTTTCGGCAAACCAAAAAAAGGTTTCGATCAAGGCTTGCCAATGGTCGAATGCGGCGCTAGAAGCCGCCAACAACACCGGCGCGGACGACAAATTCGCGCCGACCTTTGCCGGAAACGGCACCCGGCCTAGGCCGGTGTGGGGCCATAGCTCAGCTGGGAGAGCGCCTGCATGGCATGCAGGAGGTCAGCGGTTCGATCCCGCTTGGCTCCACCATTTACTTTAATAATACCATAGAATCAGTGGCTTGATGGGGTGGCGACAAGCGTTGCGTACCACGCTTCGTAGCTCTGTTCGGTCAAAGCTATCCCGACGCGGGACAAATCGCCCCGCTACGCGCTGCGGCTGTTCGAGGATGGCAAACTATTGCCAAAGGTTCCCCATGCCCACGCTTTACCTCACGTGCGGCCTTCCCGGTTCGGGTAAGACGACGCTTGCGAAGAGGATTGAACAAGAGACGTCTGCGCTTCGCCTTACGGGCGACGAGTGGATGCACAAACTCTACCCCGGCATCTTCACCCCGGAAGCGGAGACCGGCCCATGCCGAAGCAGGGTCGAGAGCCTGCAATGGGAGATTGCCATCCGTGCCCTGAAGCTCGGCTGCAACGTCGTTGTCGACTGGGGGGTCTGGTCGAAGGAGGAACGGGACATTTGCCGCACTAGCGCTCGTGGGGTTGGTGCGCGGGTTGTCTTGTATTTCCTTGACGTTCCGATTGACGAACTTTGGTGTCGGCTTTCGCAGCGCAACGCCAAGCTTCCAGCTGGCACGTTTGATATCCCGCGTGAGGCACTTGTTAGATGGTCGGACCTGTTCCAGCGCCCTACGGATGATGAGTTGGCCCTCTATGACGTGCCAGTGGATGGTGCGGGCGAGTACTAGGCCCGCCCCCAAAACTCACTGGGGTTCCATCGCGTCTCGGCGCCCTGACCGGCCACCTGGATCACTCAGCCCCTGAGTAACGGACATGGCTGGACTTTGCGACGATGCCGGAAATGATTCGACGGAACTCGCCTCGACCTGCCTCTGCAGCTAGGCCGCGCGCGCCGATACTGGCACGGTTCGCATCCCGGCATCTATCGCCACTCATGGGGCAGCATGCCGTCAGGTTTGGCAGCTGCGGGCGTCGACCGCCAGCGTCAGCGCCTCACCATGTTCGCGGCGCAGCGTGAAGCGGTCGAAATTGGCGATCGAGGCGCAGGAATGATTGGGGAAAACACGCACCCGGCTGCCGAGCGGCAAGGTGCGTCCCGACAATGGCACGAAGCCATGTTCTTCGGACATTCGCTCAAGCGTCCACACACCAGCGTCAGCGTCGCCGTCCGCCGAAACCACGATACCGAAGCCGGCGCCGCCCATGCCATGCGCACCACGGTCGGAGCTCATGCTCTTCGAGCCCGCATCGATGATGAAATGTTTGTCGTTTGAGGCAACGACCCGGGCGACGACCGACAGAGCCAGATCGTCGGCGGTGCAGATGCCAAGCCTAAGTGCCGTGCCGTCGAGAAAGACGTAGTTGCCTGGCCGGATGCAGTCGACCGCCTGAAGCGGCGCGCCGACACATGTGGGCGTTGCCCCGACTGAAATGCAGGCAACCTCCATTCCCCGGCTTTTCAGTTCGGCAGCGAGGCCGGACAAGGCCGCTGCCTCATCGCGGGCGACAGCTGCAATGGCGTCGCCATCGGCGGCGGCGTAGGAGTGGCCGGCATGCGAGAGCAGGCCGGCGAAACGCAGGCCTTCGGCGGCGACGATCTTTGCGCAGACGGCGAGTGCCGCCGGGTCATTTGGCTTCAGGCCGACACGGCCGAGGCCGACATCGACCTTGAGGAAGACGCCCAGCTCGACACCGTGGCGAATGACGGCGGCGGACAGCGCCTCGACGCCTGTTACGCTTGCGACAATGGTGCGCAACTCGGTGCCATGCGCCTTCACAGCCGGCAGCAGGCGGTCGAGAGATTCCGCGCTGACGATGGGATAGGCGAGGATGATCGAGGGGATGCCCGCCTCGACAAAGACCAGCGCTTCGCTCGGCTTGGACGCGGTGATGCCGCGCGCGCCCAAAGCCAGCTGCTGTTGCGCCAGATAGATGCTCTTGTGCGTCTTGACGTGCGGGAACATCGCTAGGCCGGCAGCGTCGGCGCGGCTTTGCATGGCCTGCATGTTGCGCTTCAGCCGCATCTCGTCGACCTCGACATAAGGCGTCGGCCGCTCAGTGGCCGCTGGTCGCCGCAGACCCTCGATCCTCAGCCTGGAGGAACTGCCAATATCCGACGTCACGCTGCCAGCCACGGGGGCGACCGCCAGCGACACTTTTGAAGTGGTCATTTACGAATGCTCTGATTTCGAAGAGGAACTCTGGATGGTACCGCCGTCAGCCTGTTGCGACCTGGCGCACGAAATGGGTCGATGAAATTTGATGCATCGGCAGCTCGATAGGTACGAAATCCGGCGCGCGCATGGCGCTGGGGATTTCGTCGGACATCGGCTGGCGTCCCTCAGGGCGGCGCGTCGGGTCGGCGATCGGAACCGTCGACAGAAGCTTGCGGGTATAGGGATGCTGCGGATTGTTGAAGACCGAGCGGCGATCGCCGATCTCGACGATTTCGCCGAGATACATGACCGCGACGCGGTGGGCGATGCGCTCGACCACGGCCATGTCGTGGCTGATGAACAACAACGCGATCTGCATGTCGCGCTGCAGGTCCATCAGAAGGTTGATGACCTGCGCCTGGATCGTGACGTCGAGCGAGGCGACGGCCTCGTCGGCGACGATGAGCCGGGGGTTGAGCGCCAATGCGCGGGCGATGCAGATGCGCTGGCGCTGGCCACCGGAAAACGCATGCGGATAGCGTTCAAGGTGTTCGGGCGACAGCTCGACCTTGGCCATGAGTTCGGCGGCACGGGCGCGCATGGTTTCGGTCGAGCCGAGCTTGTGCACCCGCATCGGATCCATCAGCGACTGCTCGATGGTCATGCGCGGATTGAGCGAGGAGAACGGGTCCTGGAAGACCATCTGCGCCTGGCGGCGAAACCGCGCCACGACCTGACGAGGCGCTCCGATCAGTTCGGTGCCGTCGAAGCGGATCGACCCTGAGCGCGGCTTGTCCAATTGCATGAGCGAACGGGCGACGGTGGACTTGCCGCAACCCGACTCGCCGACCAGCGCCAGCGTCTCGCCGGGGAAGATGTCGAAGGAGACGTTTTCAACGGCATGGACGCGGCCGGAAACGTGGCCGAACAGGCCGGCCTTGAGGTCGAAACGTGTCACCAGATTGCGGACTTCGACCAGCAGCTGGCGAGTGTCCTTGTGCGGGGCGGACGCGTTCATTTGCTGACCTCTGCGAGCTGGCGCTCGGGCTCGAATACCAGCAACGGGAATTTTTCCGGCGCATCCTTGTCGGCCATACTGCCAAGCCTGGGCACGGCTGAAATCAGGGCGCGCGTATAGATATGCTTGGGGTTGGCGAAGATGTCGTAGACGGAGCCGGTCTCGACGATCTCGCCCTTGAGCATGACGCAGACACGGTCGGCGACTTCGGCCACCACGCCCATGTCGTGGGTGATGAACAGCACCGACATGCCGATCTCGTGCTGCAGGGCGCGAACCAGATCGAGGATCTGGGCCTGGATGGTCACGTCGAGTGCTGTGGTCGGCTCGTCCAGGATCATCAGCGACGGACGACAGGCCAGAGCGATGGCGATCATCACCCGCTGGCGCATGCCGCCGGAGAGCTGGTGGGGGTACTGGTCAAGCCGGCGTTCGGCATCGGGAACGCGGACCAGCTTGAGCGTGTTCAGCGCGATCTGGCGCGCCTGCGCCGGCGTCTTGTCCTGGTGGTGGATCACCGCCTCGGCGATCTGGTCGCCGATGGTGAAGACCGGGTTGAGGCTCGACATGGGGTCCTGGAACACGATCGAAATCTCGACACCCCTGAGTGCCTCGACGCGTTTTTCGGAGAGCTTGGAGAGGTCGGCAACCTTGCCGTCCTTGAACCGCATCAATATCCGGCCGCCGGTGATGGCGGCGCCGTCATATTCGGTCAGCCGCATGATCGTCATTGCGGTGACCGACTTGCCCGATCCGGATTCGCCGACCAGCGCCACCGTCTCGCCGCGCGAGATGGTGAAGGAGATGCCGCGCACGGCGCGCACGTTCGCCTTGGAGCGGACCGCAAAAGAGACTTCGAGGTCCTCCACCGAAAGGATGACATCCTCGGGCAGTGCAAGTGTTGCGGCTTTGGCAGGGATCATCGGCACATGGACCCGTTTCAACGATGGACGTTGCGTTGACGGGCATCGAACGCAACGGCGCGGCGTTCTGTCAATAGGCCGGGACGGGGCTGCCGACGCGCTTGTGAGGGTGAGAAGCGCGGTTCGTGCGTACGACACGTTGTCCATCTCGGGCAAAAGCCAGTGAAATCAACGTGTCGCGATCGCCGCTGCTAAAACTATGCGTGTCACGCATTACGCCACCTGTCTTCGCATATCGTGCCGGACACGCAGTTCGAGGTGCCTGGACGGTCAGGCCGCGTCCAAGGTGGACTCAAAACCGCTCTTGTATTGAGGCAGTTCGGCGCATTCCTTGAGGTGTCTCCACAACACGTCGCCATCGTGGCTGCTACCGCCGACACGCCTGAAGATGCGAATCTCGACCTCCAGCGACATTTGCGGGCCGCCGATCTGGACGAGTTGGCCGTGCTTCATCGCCTCGGCGACGCAGATCTGCGGCAGCCAGGCCACGCCGCGTCCGGCAACCGCCATGTGCTTCAATCCGTCCGCAAGTGCCGACTGGTAGACCGTGCTGAGATTGAGCGGGCGGCGCCAGCGCGACTGGATCAGCGTGGTCAGCTTGCCGATATAGCCGTCGCTCCAGGAATAGGCGAGGTAAGGGATTTCAGTGCTCTCGGGCACATCGATGTCGAACAGCGCCCTGCCGTTTTCGTCGGTTCCGGACACCAAAATCAGCCGATCCTTGCCGATCTGCAGCGATTCGAACGGTCCGCCCTCCAAAACCGGCGGGCCGTCGGGATGGACATAGGTTATGGCGAAATCGCACTGGCCCGAGCACAGATGGTCGACGCTTTCGAGGAAATCCGCCGCATGCATGCTGGTGCGCAAGGGCATGCGCGAGATCAGCGGCGAGCTGATCCACTTCGGAAAGAAGTACATCGCCAGCGTGTGCAGCGAAGTGAAGGTCAGCATCGCCGAGCTTTCACCGGCGACATTGCGGCAGTCGGTGCGCAGGCGGTAGGCCTCCCGCACCAGCCTCTGGCAGCCAGGCAAAAACATGTTGCCGGCGCGGGTCAGCTGCACCGGATAGGTACTGCGGTCGATCAGGTCTGCCCCGATCCAGCTCTCCAGCGATTTGATGCGTCGGCTGAAGGCCGGCTGCGAAATATTCCGCGCTGTGGCTGCCGTTGAGAAATTCCGCGTCGCGGCAATTTCCAGAAAATCTTCAAGCCATTGCAGTTCCATGCCGGGCCTCATGCGTCTTTTGCATAGTCCATCCTATCTACACATTGGACAGACCGGCAAGCGCTCTTCTAGCCTTTCCCTAACGAGAAGAGAAACTTCCGCCTCCACCACAAGGGAACGATGATGAAACGAGCCTTAGCCCTAGCCCTTTGCCTGGGGCTCGGCATGACGGTTGCCCCCGCCATGGCCGAGACCAAGAACCCCGGAACATTTGTCTTCATGTGGACCGACGACATCCAGTCGTTCGACCCCGCCTATATCGCCAATACGCCGAGCTCCTATGGCGCGCTCAACATCTACAGCCGGCTGCTGAACTTCAACGGCTCTAAGATCTCCGAATTCGTGCCGTCGCTGTCGACCGAGGTGCCGTCGCTGGAGAATGGCCTCATCAAGCAGGCCGACGACGGCTCGGTGAGCTACACCTTCCCGATCCGCAAGGGCGTCCATGCCCACAAGGTTGGGGTCAAGGGCGCTGACGGCAAGATCACCTGGGAGTATTACGACAAGCTGACCGATGCCCAGAAGGCCGCGATCGAGCCGGGCTACGGCGAGATCACGCCTGAGGACGTGCGCTACTCGCTGCTGCGCGCCATCCTCCAGGGACAGTCATGGATGTCGAACGCGATCACCGAGGTGATCACCGCAGGCAAGTATACCGACATCGCCAAGTGGGTGGAAACAGAAGGCAAGGTCAAATCCGTCAACGACGCGACGCCTGAAACGCTGCGCAAGGTCTATGACCAGCTGGCATCGCAGATCGTCGTCGATGGCGACAATGTCACCCTCAAGCTGCCCAAATCGTTTCCTGCTACACTTGGCGTGATCGCGTTGCCGTTCGGCACCTCGATCCTCGACAAGGAATGGGTCGCCTCGGTTGGCGGCTGGGATGGTTCGGGCGACGACTGGAAAAAGCATTATCGCCCGGAACTCGGCGCCAATCCGCTGTTTGCCGAGGAAAACGGCACCGGTCCGTTCATGCTCGAGGAGTGGGATCGCACCGACCGTCGCATCACGCTGAAGCGCTTCGACAACTATTTCATGGGCCCCGCCAAGCTTGAGCGGGTGGTCATGCGCACCGTTCCGGAATGGACGACACGGCGCCTGCAGCTTCTGTCAGGCGACGCCGATTTCGTTACGACACCAGTCGAGTTCATCGACGAACTGAGCAAGACCGAAGGCGTCAAGGTCATCGACGGCCTGCAGAAAGTGTTCTCGCGCGGCATCTTCTTCGCCTGGCCGCTCGACGACAACGACAACCCGGCGATCGGCAGCGGCAAGCTGGACGGTGCCGGCATTCCGCCGGATTTCTTCGCCGACATCGACGTGCGCAAGGGCTTCAACTATGCGCAGAACTATGACGCGCTGCTGAACCAGGTGCTGCTCGGCAAGACCGTCCAGTCGCGCGGTCCCACGGTGCGCGGCATCATGGGCTATCGCGCGGATTCGCCTATTTACAGCTACGATCCCGCTAAGGCCGAAGAGCACTTCAAAAAGGCGTTTGGCGGCAAGCTGTGGGACACCGGCTTCACCTTCACGGCCTATGTGACGGAAGGCTACCCGCAGCTGACAGCCTCCCTGTCGGCGCTGCAGCAGGGCCTGTCGCGCATCAACCCGAAGTTCAAGATGCAGATCCAG
The DNA here is from genome assembly GCF_056401815.1 of Aminobacter sp. P4_D5. Classification (NCBI taxonomy): domain Bacteria; kingdom Pseudomonadati; phylum Pseudomonadota; class Alphaproteobacteria; order Hyphomicrobiales; family Phyllobacteriaceae; genus Aminobacter; species Aminobacter sp. P4_D5. The sequence goes on from NZ_JBFUIP010000172.1 coordinate 7,228, forward strand.
GCGCTGCCATGGGCTTCCGTGTCCGACAAGCTCAACAACCGCGAAAAGCCGGCGGCCCCGCTGACTGTGATGGGCTGGGGTCCCGACTATTCCGATCCGGGCGGCCCGCTGGGTGCGGCAAGCTACTACCTCTCGCCCACCGGTCTGGTTGGCGGCATGGCCGGCCAGGGCTACCGCGACCTGATGGCGGAGAAGTTCAAGCCGCTTTTGGATGAAGCCTGGGCCTCGAGCGATCCAGCCGTGCGCGAGCCGATCTACGCCAAGCTTCAGGAGATGTCGTACGATTACGCCACCACCCAGTTCCTGTGGGAGGACTTCGGCTACGTCGTCGTCCGCAACAACATCGATGGCTATGTCGACAACATGATCCTCTACGGCGCCTGGGACTTCTACCCGGTGACCAAGGCCAACAACTGATTGGTTTCAGGCACGTCGGACGCTTGTCCGACGTGCCGACTGCTTCATTTCCCCTGAAATCGGAACGTGTGGACCCGTGCTGAATTACGCACTCAGACGACTGATGATGCTGCCCATCGTCTTGTTCGCTCTGTCATTGATGATCTTTGCGCTGCAGATGTCGCTGTCGCCGACGCAGCGTCTGGCGGCTTACGCGCCGTCGCCTGACTACCTCAAAGGGGGCCAGGAAAGCATCCGTCGAATGATCGAGCAATACGGGCTGAACGATCCTTTCTACATCCAGTACGGCCGCTGGATCGGCGGCATCCTGACCGGCAATCTCGGCTGGTCGGAAACCGCGCGGCAGCCGGTGTCGACGGCTCTGATGTCGCTGTTTCCGGCGACGCTGGAACTGGTGGTCCTGGCCTTCATTCCATGCCTGCTGCTTGCCGTATTCCTCGGCTCGCGCGCCGGCATCTACCTCAACCGCTGGCCCGACCACGTCATCCGCATCTTCACCATCCTCGGCTGGTCGTTTCCGGTCTACGTGTTCGGCCTCTTGATGCTGCTGATCTTTTATTCGGCGCTCGACTGGTTCCCGCCCGGCCGGCTCAGCCAATGGGCGCAAACGATCGTAAGCTCCGAAGAATTCGTCCGTTACACCGGCGCCAACACGATCGACGCGTTGCTGAACGGCAATTGGGCGATCTTCGGCGACTCGCTTCGCCATCTCGCCGCACCCGTCATCACGCTGACCTATGTCAACGTCGCCAGCATGACGCGGGTGATGCGCACCTCGATGCTGGAGACGCTGCGACAGGACTATGTCCGCACCGCTCGTGCCAAGGGGCTGCCGCGCCGCGTGGTGGAGCTCAAGCACGCCCGGCGCAACGCGCTGCTGCCGGTGGCCACCATCGCCGGCATGGAACTGGCCGTCATGATGGGTGGCGTCGTGATCACCGAAACCATCTTCGACTACGCCGGCCTTGGCCAGTTTGCCGCAAAGACCGCCGCCAATCTCGATTTTCCGGCGGTCCTGGGCTTCGGCCTCTACTTCGCTGTCGTCCTTGTCGTGATGAACTTGATCGTCGACCTGATCTATCCGCTGCTCGATCCGAGGGTGAAGACGCAATGAAGTTTCTTCGTTACCTCGCGCGCAATCCGGTCTCCCTGCTGGGCGTCGTGATCCTTCTGGCTTTCGTGCTGATCGCCATCTTCGCACCACTTCTGGCGCCACCGCAGAGCTTCCAGCTTTCGCCCTACGACACGCCGCGCGCCGGCTTTTTGGCAACGCCTATGCCGCCGTCCCGCGACGCGCTCTTCGGCACCACGCAAGGCCAGTACGACATCTTCTACGGCGTTGTCTGGGGCACCCGCACGGCGTTCAAGATCGGGCTCGGCGTCGTTGCGATCTCGGTACTGATCGGCACTGTGGTCGGTGCGGTCGCCGCCTATTATGGCGGGCTCGCCGAAGAAATCCTGATGCGCATCGTCGACGTGTTCATGGCGGTGCCGTTCCTGATCGCCGCGATGGTGCTGACGGCGCTGCTGGGCAAGGGCATCTGGCCGATCACGATTGCGCTGACCACTTTCGGCTGGATGAGCTATGCCCGCATCGTGCGAAGCGAAATCCTGAGAATCCGCGAGATGGATTACATCCACGCGGCCAGGAGTTACGGCGCGAGCGACCTTAGGCTGATCGTGCTGCATATCCTGCCCAATGCGATGTTCCCGGTGCTGGTGCTGGCGACAATGGCCACCGGCTCGATGGTGCTGTCGGCGTCGGCACTCAGCTTCCYCGGTGTCGGCACCGAAGAAGGTTACGCCGACTGGGGCCAGTTCATCGCCTATTCGCGCAACTGGATMGTCGGTCAGCCCGGCAACCCGTTCCAGTTCTGGTACACGCTGGCTTTCCCCGGTGCTGCCGTTTTCCTCTTCGTTTTGTCGTGGAATCTCGTCGGCGATGCGCTGCGCGACATGCTCGACCCTCGCCATTCCCATTGAGATCCCCATTGCGATTCAAGGAGCGTTTTTCCATGCCTTCTCTGTCTGCTGCCTCGATCGAGTTGTTCGAAGACCTGATCCGCTACGAAGTCGAAGACAAGGCGATCCCGTCGATTTCCTACGCGCTCGTCGATCGCGACGGCGTCCTGGCCAAAGGCCACATTCAGCGCAGCGATCGCCATTTCGACATGGGCGAAGACACCTGCTTCCGCATCGGCTCGATCACCAAGACCTTCACCTCGTTGGCGATGATGCAGCTGGCTGAAAAGGGGCTGGTCGATATCGATGTCGACGTGTCGACCTATCTGCCTGGCTTCCACCCGATCAACCCGTTCGCCGGTGCCGAGGGCGGGCCGCACGGTTCGGTGATCTCGCTGCGCAAGCTGATGACGCATACCTCGGGTCTGGTGCGTGAGCCCAAGAGCGGCCATTATCTCGATGCGACCCGTCCGCCGCTCGAAGATACGGTAAACGAACTGGCAAGCTCGACGCTGAAGCAGGATCCGAGCATCGGCATCATGCACTATTCCAATGCCGGTATCGCCGTTGTCGGGCGGGTCATCGAGGTGGTGACCGGCCAGAGCTATTCCGACTATGTCGCCGAAAACATCTTGAAGCCGCTCGGCATGAACAAGTCCTCATGCGGCATGGGGCCCGGTATCCGCGAGCGGCTTGCCCCTGCCGACATGTGGACGCTCGATGGCGATACGCCGGCGCCGGTGTTCAGCCTTGGCGGTTCGCCGGCCGGCAACATCTTTTCCACCACCGGCGACATGGCGCTTTATGTGCAGTGCCTGCTGCGCGGTGGCTTCGATGCCAAGGGCAATTCGATCGTCTCGCCTGCTTCGCTGCGCGAGATGTGGACGCCGTTCGGCAAGCGCCCCGACAGCCTGGACAAGTCGATGGCCGGCTACGGCCTGTGCTTCGGTGCGGGCGACGTCGACGGCTGGGAGTCGGTCGGCCATGGCGGCGCGGTCTACGGCTATGCCTCGCACATGCTGATCCTGCCGGGCGCCGGCATCGGCGTGCTGGTCTTTGCGACGCTCGATTTCGCCAACCAGATCGCCTCGCGGCTTGGCATCGACGGCCTGCGCATCGCGCTTTCAGAGCGCAAGATGGGCAAGGCGCTGGAGCGCATGCAGCGCCCGCCGGTCATTGCCGACGAGCAGTTCAAAACCTTGCCCGGCTACTACCGCGATGAGGCCACCAAGGAAGTCGTCGAGGTCAAGGCCAAGGCCGGCAAGCTCTATCTGATGGGCGATGGCGTGCCGCTGCAGATCCGCCCCGTCGCTGGCAAGGACTTCGTCATCGACGGCCGCATCTATGGGCGCGGTGCCGGTTATGCCCACATGAACCTGTCCTTCCCCGCGCAAGGCAAACTGGTGTGGAAGGATGCAAGCTGGACGCGCATCGACGCACCTGTCGACGAGACTGTGCCCGACGCAATCAAGCCGCATCTCGGCGAGTATGGTCCGGACTTCAACATCACCTATCTGACCTACAGCCATGGCGGGCTGAAGTGCCTGATCGAGTATTTCTGCACCCATGCTTGCGAGCCGGTGGAGGAAGGGCGGTTCCGCATGCATGGCAAGCTCTATGAGGACGAAATCCTGGAGCTCGATGCCGTCGACGACAATGGCAAGCGCGGCATCCGTGTCGGGCCGATGTTCTTGGAGCGCCGCGCATCCTCCCAAGCGGTGGCGGCCTGATCAGGATCATGACCGCTCCGTTCAAAATGGAATCGCCCATTGGCGCCCGCATGGTCATTGGCGGGCGCGAGGTCGATTATTACTGCGGCACCTCATACTTCTGCCTGCACGGCCACCCCGAGGTGATCGAGGCGGCCTGCGCTGCGACCAGGCAGTATGGCATGGGGCCAGGCACGCTGGCCCACATGC
>NZ_JBFUIP010000173.1:0-11464 GCF_056401815.1 Aminobacter sp. P4_D5
GCGCGTGCGCTCCGCATCTCGCCCTGTTCCTGCTGATCGCACTGAGCACGGCGAAGCGGCGCGAGGCTATCTTGTCCCTGAAATGGGACAACGTGGCCCTGCATCTCAAAGGCCATGAGAAAATCGACTTCGGGGGCGACGTGGGGAATAAGCGTCGTGGTGTCACGCCCATCGTGGGCAACACGAAGCTTATCGCTGCGCTGGAGCACGCGAAGGGGGCGGCAACGTCTGACTACGTGATCGAGTTCCGGGGCGAGCGTATCGCGGACGTGAAGACTGCTCTCTCTGCCGCGTGCGTTCGCGCTGGAATCCGGCATATCAGCGCCCACACCTTCAAGCACACTTCGATCACTTGGATGGTCCAAGCGGGCATGTCTTACGAACAAATCGCCAAGGCCACTCACACATCCAAAGAAATCATCGAACGTGTCTACGGACACCACAACCCCGCGTTCTTGGCGGAAGTCGCCAATGCGGTGGCGTTCTAATTATGTTCGGGCTTGGTTCCAGAAGGGGCGTTACTTGGACTTATACTGTATTTTATTCCGGCCATTTGGGCCGGAATGAAAAGGAAGCCCGAAGGATGCCCCGACAAAAAACTTAGATAATTCAAAGAGTTAAGTGGCGGACCCGAATGGATTCGAACCATCGACCTCTGCCTTCGGAGGGCAGCGCTCTATCCAGCTGAGCTACGGGTGCTCGTCCACGGCCAAACCGCAAACCACCATCCGGCGAACCGGACGACGCGCGTTCATAACCGATGCGGCGGCAAGCTTCAACGGGGGAAATGGAGTTGCGCTGTGCTGCGAAGGCGGCGCGAATTGTGCCGTCGTTCACTCGGCAGGGTTRGGTGACCCGAGGCAGGCCTCACAGGGCTCAGGCAGCGGACGAAATCTGCAGCCTGCGCGGCGTGCCTGCCGAACCGCTCATCAGGTGGATCAGACAGCTGGTGCGCAGCAGGGAGGCGAAGTTCGGCACGCTGCCGTTGATTTCCAGCGCCTCGTCGTACAGCGTCGACAAGAACCGCGATGTCGTCATGCCCTGCCCCTCGGCGATCTCGTCGATAAGAACCCAGAACGCGGCCTCCAGCTGAATGCTGGTCGAATGGCCGGCGATGCGAACCGAACGGTTGATCGGGCGGTAACGATCGGGGTCCTGCCCGGCAAAAACCTCGCACATGGCGTTTCCACCTCCTGTTTTTCGCAAGTATGCCCCGCAGCCTCACAGCGGTCAATTTGCCTTTCAAGCGGGCTTTTCGAGCAAAACCTTCCGGCTTATCTCCTGAAATAAAATCAACTTTGCGGTAGCGGGCTGCTACCTGCCCCTTCCCGCGATGGCGCATCCTGCACACATAATTATGACAGTGCAGGAGATGCCTGATTGGCAAAGACCATCCACTCCATGATCCGGGTTCTAGACGAACAGCGTTCGCTGGATTTCTACGCCAAGGCGCTCGGCCTTGGGATTGCCGACCGGCTCGATTTCCCAACCTTCACGCTGGTCTATCTTTCCAATGAGGAAAGCAGCTTCGAGCTCGAGCTGACGATCAACAAGGACCGCACCGATCCTTACGTGCTGGGCGACGGCTATGGCCATCTCGCGGTGTCGGTCGCGGATCTCGACGACGAGCACAGCCGCATGAAGGCGCTGGGGCTTGAGCCGCGCGACATCGTCGAGTTCAAGAACAACGGCATCGAAATTGCCCGCTTTTTCTTCATATCGGATCCCGACGGATACAAGATCGAGGTTTTGCAAAGACGGGGGCGCTTCCTGTAGCGCCGCCGCAACTGCTGTTGGAGGACAGCAGTGCCAGCCAGCACATCGAACACGTGCACTAGCAAGCAAGGGAGGAAATCATGGTAACGATCTACGAGAAGCAGGCCGGCCTTTCCAGGCGTGAGCTTCTCAAACGCGGCAGCATCGGCGCGATGCTGGTGATCAGCGGCAGCGCCCTCATCAGCCCCCGCAATGCCTGGGGACTGGAGGTGACCGCACTCAAGCCGGAAACCATGGCCACCTTGATCGTGCTCGCCCGCGACATCTACCCACACGACCAACTCGCCGATCGCTTTTATGCCATCGCCGTCAAAGGGCAGGATGCGAAAGCCGGAAAGGACGCCGCCCATAAGGAATTGATCGAGAACGGCGTTGCCGATCTCGACAAGCGGGCTGGTGGCGCCGGCTATCGCAGCCTCGGATGGGAAGACGACCGCGTCGCCATCTTGCGCGACATCGAAACGACGCCGTTTTTCCAGGCAGTGCGCGGCGACCTCGTGGTCAGCCTCTACAACCAGAAGGAGGTATGGCCGACCTTCGGCTACGAGGGCGAATCCTACTCCAAGGGCGGCTACATAGCTCGCGGCTTCAACGACATCGAATGGCTTTGACGGCGAAGGCCCGCACCGGATGAGGTGCGGTTGACGCGCTGTGCGCGGCTTCGTTTCAATTTCTGGGAGGAAACAATGGCAGCCCCATACGATCTCAAGGATGACAGCGTCGTCGTCATCATCGGCTCAGGCGCAGGCGGCGGGACGCTCGGCAATGAACTGGCGCAAAAAGGCATCGATGTCGTCATTCTCGAAGCCGGCGCAAGGCATGAATACGAAGACTTCATCAACGACGAATGGGACAGCTTTTCCCAGCTTGCCTGGCTCGACAAGCGCACCACCGGCGGTGGCTGGCGCGTGGCCAAGGATTTCCCCAACCTGCCCGCCTGGATCGTCAAGGCGGTTGGCGGCACCACCACCCATTGGGCCGGCGCGTCGCTGCGCTTCCAGGATCACGAATTCAAGGCGCTGACCAATTATGGCAAGGTCGACGGCGCCAATCTGCTCGACTGGCCCATCACGCTCGCCGATCTCGAACCTTACTACGACAAGGCCGAGGACAAGATGGGCGTGACCCGCACGCATGGCATCGAAGGCCTGCCCGGCAACAACAACTTCAAGATCCTCAAGGCCGGTGCGGACAAGCTCGGCTACAAGGAATGCCATACCGGAAACATGGCGATCAATTCCGCCGACCGTGACGGCCGCATGGGCTGCCAGCAAACCGGTTTTTGCTTCCAGGGCTGCAAATGGGGCGCGAAATGGTCGACGCTCTACACCGAAATTCCCAAGGGCGAGGCCACCGGCAAGCTGGAGGTCAGGCCGCAATCGCATGTGGTCAAGATCGAGCACGACCAGTCCGGCAAGGTCACCGGCGTGGTCTATGCCGACAAGGACGGCAAGCTGCATGAGCAGAAGGCGCGCGTCGTGGCGGTTGCCGGAAATTCGATCGAAAGCCCGCGCCTGCTCTTGAACTCGCATTCGTCGAAATTCCCCAACGGGCTTGCCAATTCCTCCGGCCACGTCGGCAAGCACTACATGCGTCACACGACTGGATCGGTCTACGCGATCTTCGAAAAACCGGTGCATTTCTACCGCGGCACGACCATGGCCGGCATCGTGCGCGATGAGGCCCGCCACGATCCCTCGCGCGGCTTTGTCGGCGGCTATGAAATGGAGACGCTGGCGCTCGGCATTCCGTTCATGGCGGCGTTCCTCGACCCGGGCGGCTGGGGTCGCTCCTTCACGTCAGCACTGGACCACTACGACCACATGGCCGGGTTGTGGATCGTCGGCGAAGACATGCCGCAGGAACAGAACGCGGTTAAGCTCCATGCCGAGCTCAAGGACGATTACGGCATGCCTATCCCGGACGTGTGGTTCACGGACCATCCCAATGACGTTGCGATGCGCAACCATGCCTATGCCCAGGGACAGGCGATCTACAACGCGGTCGGCGCCACGCGCGCCTTCCCGACGCCGCCCTACCCATCGACGCACAATCTCGGCACCAACCGGATGAGCGAGAAGGCCGAGGACGGCGTCGTCAACAAATGGGGACAGACGCACGACATCAAGAACCTGTTTGTCTCGGATGGCAGTCAGTTCACCACCGGCGGCGCCGAAAACCCGACGCTGACAATCGTAACGCTGGCCATCAGGCAAGCCGATCATATCGCGTCGCAGATGTCGGCCGGCGCGATCTGACCCGCCTCCCAGGCGCAGAGGTCGTCGGGCAGCGGACCGCCCGGCGACCTTTTCCCGAGCACCTCTTTTGCGGCATCGGCGCCCGATTGACGATCGCGACATCGCATTGTCTAACGGCCGCCAGCCATGTTCACGCTTACGCAACTCGAAACCTTCAGCCAGGACATCAAGAAGAGCCGCTTCCTCGCTGCTGCCGGCCCGGTGTCGGACGAGAAGGCGGCCAAGGCGTTCATCGCGGCCCATTCGGATGCCGGCGCCAACCATAATTGCTGGGCCTGGCGCGTCGGGCAGAATTATCGCTTCAGCGATGACGGCGAACCGAGCGGTACCGCAGGCAAGCCGATCCTGCAGGCGCTCGACGGCCAATCGCTCGACAATGTCGCCGTCGTCGTCACCCGCTGGTTCGGCGGCATATTACTTGGCAGCGGCGGGCTGGTGCGGGCCTATGGCGGCACCGCCGCCACCTGCCTGCGGACCGCCGCCAAAGTGGCCATCGTCGTCACCATCGAGGCGAAGGTCACTTGCGGCTTTGCCGACCTGGCCCTCGTCCAGGCGCGGCTGGCGGCCCAGCCTGGTGTCAGGACGATCGCCGAGGCATTCACCGCGACCGGCGCCGAGCTCACCCTAGCCCTGCCCGAGGCCGACACGCCGGCGATCGTGCGCATGATCACCGACCTGACCAGCGGGCGCGCCGTGGTCGCCTTGCCCGATTGAGTTTTATCCGGCCAAACGGTCGCGGACCGGCGTATGATGGCGCCAAGCCACCAAGGAGATAAAAATGGAAATCAAACGCTGCGGCTCGCGGCCCTCGGCAAAGCCCTCGCCCGACTACTTCACCGGCACGGTGCGCCAGGATCCGATCTTCGAAACACCAGCACCTGCCCGGCTGCGCGCGGTCACCGTCACCTTCGAGCCCGGCGCGCGCACGGCCTGGCACACCCACCCGCTCGGCCAGACCCTGGTCGTGACCTCGGGCTGCGGCTGGGCGCAGGTCTGGGGCGGTGCGGTCGAAGAAATCCGCAGCGGCGACGTGGTGTGGTTCGCGCCTGGCGAAAAGCACTGGCATGGCGCTGCGGCCACCACTGGTATGACGCATATAGCGCTTCAGGAAGCGCTTGACGGCAGCGCGGTCGACTGGCTGGAGCACGTTTCAGACACGCAATACCAAGCGCCCGCTTAAGCACGAGCGGAAGCTCGCCTACTGGACCTCGGCCATCGGCACCGGCGCGGACGTCGARCCCTGCATCGGTACTGCGCCCATGGCCGGCATGGGCGTTGCGGCAGCCACCGGCATCGGGGCTGCGGGTGCGGCAGGAGCGGTCTGATAGGCCAGGCTGCTGCCGGCAGCCTGGGGCATGTAGCGCACGATCAGCTCCTCGACATGGGCGTTGCGCTTGCGCGCGGTGTCGCCGCCCATGACGACGATGATCAGCTTGCGGCCATCGGCATTGACCGAGGTCACGATGTTGAAGCCCGACGCCCTGATGTAGCCGGTCTTGATGCCGTCGACGCCGTTGACGCGGCCGAGCAGGTCATTGTGGCCGCGCACGCGCTTGCCACGGAAATTGAAGTCGGTTGCGGCGAAGTAATAATAGTTCTGCGGAAAATGCTTGCGCAGTGCCATGCCCAGCACGGCCATGTCGCGGGCTGTGGTGTGCTGCTGCGGATCGGGCAAGCCAGAGGCGTTGCGGAACACGGTATTGGTCATGCCGAGCTGGCGCGCCTTGGCCGTCATCATGCCGGCAAAGGCCGCTTCGCTGCCACCGAGATATTCGCCGACAGCAACCGCGACGTCATTGGCCGACTTCGTCGCCAGCGCTCGGATCGCCGCTTCGAGCTCGATCTGCTCGCCCCGCTTGAAGCCAAGTTTTGACGGTGGCTGCGAGGCAGCGTTGCTCGACACCGGGATGAGCGTGGTTTTCGACACACGTCCCTGCTGCAGCGCCTCGAAGGTCAGATACAGCGTCATCATCTTGGTCAGCGAGGYGGGATAGCGCGGCGCGGTCGAATAGGCCTGATACAGCGTGCGCCCATTGGAGGCATCGACGACGATCGCCGCATATTTTTCCGACGCCGCCGCCACCGGCTGCGCGACATTCAAGGTCTCGGTGGTGGAGCAGCCGGCGAGCACGGCGACCACGGCAAACAGCGCCACAAGATTGCGGAGCAGTCCAAGCTGCCGAAGCCTGGGAAATCTGAAGGGCAGCTGAGATAAGGTGGCCTGGGCTTGCAAGGGAAAAACCTGTCGGTGGTCGCCAAAAATTAGGCTTTGTCACATGCCGGTCAGCAATAACAGCCGCAAGGCTACAGAATGCGCGCCAGCCCGTCCATTTGGCTCGTCGCTGCCAACACATGTTGTGCCGATGGTGTTGAATATTGGTTACACCCCATGACTTGCGCCCGAACCGGCAAATCGGCTCTCTTGGCGGCATGAAGTGGGGTGATTTGCGATGAATGTGTTTAGCTTCGACGCCGAGGGAATTGCAGTCACGCTCGACCTTTCGGTTGGCCACATCGCCGACCTCGCCATCGAAAGCGGTGGGCGCACGCTGAAGCCGCTGCATCGCGCGCCATGGATAGACCGGGGCGATCTGCCCGAGGGGCTGCCGGAAGGCGTTGTCAGATTGTCGGGCGATTTCTTGTGCGCGCCGTTTTCGCGCAGTGATGTCGAGCCGGCACCGCTGCATGGCTGGAGCGCCAACAGCGAATGGCAGCTCGCCTCCGATGAGGCTATCCCTGGAGGCCGACGGGCAAGTTTTCGCCTGGAACGCAAGATCATGGGGGCCCTGGTCGAAAAGACGCTGATCCTGCGCGACGGCCACCCGTTTCTCTACCAGGAGCATGCGTTCACCGGCGGTTCTGGCGCGATCCCGGTCGCCCATCATCCGATGACCGAAATGCGCGAGGGCGGTCGCCTGGCGTTTTCGCCAAAGCGCCTCGCCGCAACGCCACCCGATGTGACGGAGCCCGACCCGGTGCGCGGCGCCTATGTGCTTGCCTATCCCGCACGCAGCGAAGACCTCACGCGCTTTCCGGCCGCATCGGGCGGCACGGTCGACCTCACCAATTTCAGCCCTGACAACCGGCACGAGGATTTCGTCACGCTCATCGAGGCCGATCATGGCGGCCTGGGCTGGACTGCGGTGGCGCGCAAGGCCGAGGCCGATGTCGTTTTGGTGCTCAAGAACCCGACCGAGCTGCCGGTCACCATGCTGTGGATCAGTAATGGCGGTCGTTATTATGCGCCGTGGAACGGTCGCAGTGGCGTTCTCGGCATCGAGGACGGGCGCACTGATATCGGCCATGCCGCCTCGCTGGGTGACAACTGGCTGAAACGCGAAAATGTCGAAACGGCCTTTGCGCTCGGCGGGCGCGTCGCCTTCCGCCAGGTGGTGGGTTCAGTGGCATCGGACACTGGCGAGGTGCCGTCCGCGGTCGAAGCCGTGGCCGGAAAGCTGCGCCTCAACTTCAGCGACGGCGCCAGCCGCGAAGTGCCGTTCGACGAAACCTTCCTGCGGATCGGACAGTCGCTCTTGAACTGACGGTGCTACCGCCTCAATTTTGACGGATGCGCCAGCAGGATGCACATAACCATCATTGGGAAGGCCTATGTCAGAGATCGCTCATATCGCCGCCACCCTGTTCAAACGCGCACACCATGCCGAGCGCTTCGTGATCGGCATCGCCGGGCCGCCCGGATCGGGCAAGTCGACGCTATCGGCCGCCCTGCACGACGTCCTGCCCGAGGGCTCGGCGGCCGTGGTGCCGATGGACGGCTTCCACTTCGACGATGCGGTGCTCGACAAACGCGGGCTCAGGGCCCGCAAGGGCGCGCCCGAGACTTTCGACTTCGCCGGCTTCGAGGTGCTGCTCAAGCGGTTGCGCGCCGCCGAGCCTGACATTGCGATCCCCGTCTTCGACCGCAGCGTCGAGCTATCCAGGGCAGCAGCTGCCATCGTGCCCGCGGAGGTGAAGTTCATCCTCGTCGAAGGCAACTACCTGCTTCTCGACGAAGAACCATGGCAGCGGCTCGGACCGCTGCTCGACTTCACCATCTTCGTCGATGTGCCGCGCGAAGAACTGGAGCGGCGACTGGTCGAGCGTTGGCGCGAGCACGGCCGCTCGGACGCCGATGCGCGTCACTGGATCGACACCAACGACATGCCCAATATCGACCGCGTGCTTGCCGCGCGCCGCAAGGCCGATCTGGTGATCTGACGCCAGTCAATCGAAGCGCTTCGTATCCGGAGGACGCGAAGCGCTCGATATGGCTTAGCCACGCGCCGGAATGTTCAGGCCCGCCTGCACCGCGGGCCGCGCCAGGCCGCGTTCCAGCCATGCCGCGACATGGGTAAAACTGTCGAAACCGACGAGATCGCGCGCTTCATAAAAGCCGATCAGATTGCGCACCCAGCCGAGCAGCGAGATGTCGGCAATGGTGTAGTCGTCGTCCATGATCCACTTGCGCCCTGCAAGGCGCTGGTCGAGCACGCCGAGCAGGCGGCGCGACTCGTCCCGGTAGCGTTCGAGCGGGCGCTTGTCGGCGATTTCGCGGCCGGCGAATTTGTGGAAGAAACCAAGCTGGCCGAACATCGGGCCAACCGAAGCCATCTGGAAAAACAGCCACTGCACGGTCTCGTAATGCCGCGCCCTGTCGCTGGGGATCAGGCGCCCGGTCTTTTCAGCAAGATAAAGCAGGATCGCGCCCGACTCGAACAGGCCGATCGGCTTGCCGCCGGGACCGTTGGGATCGATGATCGCGGGGATCTTGCCGTTGGGGTTCAGCGCCAGGAATTCGGGCGTCCAGCTCTCGTTCTTGCCGATGTTGATGGCATGGGCCTCGTAGGGCAGGTCGAGCTCTTCAAGGGCGATCGACACCTTCACGCCGTTCGGCGTCGGGAAGGAATAGAGCTGGATGCGGTCGGGATACTTTGCCGGCCAGCGTGCAGCAATCGGAAATGGGGTGAGATCGCTCATCGTCGGTTCCTCGGGGTAGGCCGGCGTGAGGCACGGCTGGGGGGACAAGCAAGAGTTAGGCATGCGCAGGCGCTGCATCAATATGCAAATGCGCGAGCCTGGTGAGAGTTCCACCAACGGCCTGACGCCTGGTCAGACCGCCTTCACCGCCACGACGGCATTGGTGCCGCCAAAGGCAAAGCTGTTGCTGATCGCCACCCGCACCGGACGCTGCTTGGCGACATTGGGCGTGACGTCGAGATCGCAGTCGGCATCCGCCTCGCGATAGTTCGCGGTCGGCGGTACGATACCTTCGCGCACGGCCATGACGCAGGCGATCAATTCGAGCGCACCCGATGCGCCAAGGCAATGGGCGTGCATCGATTTGGTCGACGACACCGACAGCTTGTCGGCATGAGCGCCAAAGACGCGCCGGATGGCCGTCGTCTCGATCTGGTCGTTGGCCTTGGTTCCAGTGCCATGGGCGTTGATGTAGTCGACCTCTTCGGGCGAAAGGCCTGCGTCGAGAAGGCAGGCACGCATGGCTGCCGTCGGGCCCTCGATGGTCGGTGCCACGATGTCGGAGGCGTCGCCGGACATGCCGGTTCCGGCAAGCTCGGCCAGGATCGTCGCGCCGCGCGCGGTGGCGTGTTCGTAGGTCTCGAGCACGACCATGCCCGCGCCCTCACCGAGCACCAGCCCCTGCCTGTCGGCGGAGAATGGCCGGCAGGTGTCGGGCGAAACGACGCGCAAGGCTTCCCAGCCCTTGATGATGCCCCAGATCAGCGGCGCGTCGGTACCGCCGGCAACAATGGCGTCGGCGCGGCCGAGCAGGAGCTGATCCATCGCGGTTGCGAATGCGTGATTGGACGACGAGCAGGCGGATGTGACGCCGAACACCGGGCCGCGCAGGCCAAGGCTCATGCTAACCTGGCCGGCCGCGGCACCCGGCATGACCTTCGGCACCGTGAAGATGCCTGTACGGTTCTTGCCTTCAAGCAGGATCGCCCGGTAGCTTTCCTCGATCGCTTCCCAGCCGCAGATGCCGACGCCGATAATCGCGCCTACCCGGTGAGTGTTGGTTTCATCGACGACCAGGCCCGAATGCCGCATCGCTTCGTTAGCCGCTATGACGGCAAGAAGGCTGAAGCGGTCCATCGAAACAAGCTGTTTGCGCTCGATGCCGTGCTCGGGCAGTTGCCTGATCTCGGCGCCGACGCGAATCTTGAGATCGTACAAGGCCGAGTTCGTCAGCGGCCCGATGGCCGAACGGCCGGCACGCATGGCGTCCCAGATTGATGGGGCATCGGTGCCGAGCCCGCACAGCCCGCCGATTCCGGTGATGACGATGCGGGGACGCTTCATCTCAGGCGGATTTTGCGATCAGGGCGCGAACGGCTTCAACCATATCGCGAACATTCTTGAGGCTGTTCCAGGCGTCGACAGTGTTCATCTGGATTTCGATGCCGTACTGCTCCTCGAGGTCGAAGATGATCTCGGTGAGCTCAAGCGAGTGGATGCCCAGCGACGTCAGTTCGGTGTCAAGCGTGATCTCTTCGCCACCCGGTTCGGCATGCGCCTTGATCTTGTCGATGATGTCCGTTGCCAACTGGTCGGCCATAGATACACTTCCCCAGAACTTTTACATCTTGTCAGGTCCGCGCCGCGCAATTCCTGCGTCGGGCTCGAGCCAGTCTTTTGGGCGATATTCGCCTTTGAATTGAGCCCAAAAGGCATCCCTGTATAGAAACCGAAACGCCGCGAGGCAACAAGCTATATATCGACAAACCCGTCAGTGTGGCTAACCTCAAGGCATCATGACCATCAACGCATCATTGTCCGCGGCAACGGACGCGGCGGCGATTTCCTCGCAACGCGTGGCAGCACATGCCCGCATCGATGTCGCGTTTCGCCATGGCCGCAGCCGCCTCGCCCGCCTCTATCAGGATGGCGCGGCCAAGATCAGATTGCCCGATACCGGGAGCGATCCGCTGGAGGCGGTGCTGATCAACATGGCGGGTGGCCTGACCGGTGGTGACCGGCTTGGCTGGGAGGTTTCCATCGGCACGAGCGCACGCGCGGTCGTCACCACCCAGGCCTGCGAGAAGGTCTATCGCGCGCTTGCCGACGCAGCCCAGGTTGATGTCCGCCTCACCGTCGGCGAAGGTGGTTTTTTGGGATGGCTGCCGCAGGAAACGATCGTTTATGACCGTGCCTGCTTTTCACGCACGCTCGACGCCGATCTCGCGGCGGGTTCCGAAGCGCTGATCGTCGAAGCGACGATCTTCGGCCGCAGCGCCATGGGTGAACGTGCTGTGCACGGCACCTTCCGCGACCGTTGGCGCATCAGGCGCGAGGGCCGTCTCATCCACGCCGAGGATTTTTTCGTCGGACCAGACATCGAATCAACCCTTGCCAGACCGGCCTCGGCGGGTGGGCGCATCGCCATGGCGACGCTGCTCTTGATCTCGCAC